>WGBK01000382.1 GCA_015494335.1 Gammaproteobacteria bacterium
AGCCTCTTCCAACGACACATGAGCCTGAAGGGGAGACGTGATTCCAAGGTGAAGTGAGCCTGAACGGGGTCCGGGTTTGGGATCATCGGAGGATGATCGTGACACTCAAGACCCAAGGGCTCCAGAGCATGGAGCAGATCCGCGCCTTCCTCGAAGGCACACAACCCCTCGACTTCGACGTGTCAGGCCGTGAGGCCCTCTACGACTGGATCGCCAGCGAGCTACGGCGTCTCGGCTATCTACGCCTTGGCAAGGCCGACAAGGGCCTGGTGCGGCGCTACCTGGAGAAGGTCAGCGGCCTCTCCAGGGCCCAAATGACCCGCCTGATCCGCCAGTTCCGCGATACCCGGTCGATCCGGGATCGGCGCGGCAGACCCGCCCGGCCTTTCCCTCGCCGCTACAGCGATGCCGACATCCGCCTCCTGGCCGAGGTCGATACCCTCCACTGCACCCTCTCGGGACCGGCCACCCGCAAGCTCTGTGAGCGGGCCTACACGGTGTTCGGCGATACCCGCTTCGAGCGCCTGGCCGGCATCTCCAACGGCCATCTCTACAACCTCCGCGGCTCGCGAACCTACCGGTGCCGCCGTGGCGCCGTCGACAAGACCCAACCGGTCAAGATCGCCATCGGCGAGCGCCGCAAACCCCGTCCCGACGGGCGTCCCGGCTTCCTGCGCGTCGATTCGGTCCATCAGGGCGACCTCGACGGCATCAAGGGCCTCTACCACATCAACCTCGTCGACGAGGTCACCCAGTTCCAGTTCATCGGTTCGGTCGAACGCATCGCCGAGCGCTTCCTGCTGCCGGTGCTCGAGGCCCTCATCCAGGCCTTCCCCTTTACCATCCAGGGCTTCCACTCCGACAATGGCTCGGAGTACGTCAACCACAGGGTCGCCGCCCTGCTCGAAAAACTCCACGTCCAGGAGTTCACCAAGTCCCGGGCCCGAAAAACCAATGACAACGCCTTGGTCGAGTCCAAGAACGGCTCAATCGTGCGCAAGCACCTCGGCTACGCCCACATCCCCGGTCGCTTTGCCCGGCAGGTCAACGACTTCACCCAGGCGGTGCTCTCGCCCTACCTCAACTTCCATCGCCCCTGCTTCTTCCCGACTGAGGAAATCGATGCCCGGGGTCGAGTACGAAAACGCTACCGCTACGACCAGATGATGACCCCGTACGAGAAGCTCAAATCCCTGCCTGATGCCGGGCAGTACCTCAAGCCCGGCGTCACCTTCGAACAACTCGATGACATCGCACTGGCCATGAGCGACAATGAGGCCGCCCGCCGCCTCAACGAGGCCCGGGCTGAACTGTTCCGTAACATCAACAAGACCCAAAACCCAGCCGCCTGACAGGCCTTACTCACCATCTCCCTTCAGGCTCATTTCTGGATTGGAAAGGACTGTTGAGCCTCAGAACAGCTCAATGGTCTGCAGCCCGCCCGGCGCCTCCTGCAGCACCCGGCCGTCGTTGAGCCACTCATAGGCGTTGACCTGGTTGCGGCCGTGGTTCTTGCCGTAATACAGGGCCTTGTCGGCGCGGTCGATGAGTGTCGACGGCAGCACCTGTGGCTCGATCTCCGCTACGCCGATAGTCAGCGTGACCTGGTTGATCTGCGGAAAATGGTGTGAGGCGACACGGGCGCGGAAGCGCTCCAGCACGGCCATGGCGGTGTCCAGGTCTGTATCCGTCAGCACGGCGATGAACTCCTCGCCGCCGTAGCGGAACAGCATGTCGTTGAAGCGGAATGACTCGCGCATCAGCTCGGCGAGGATCAGCAGCACCTCGTCACCGTACAGGTGGCCCAGTGAGTCGTTGATGCGCTTGAAGTGGTCGATATCGAAGATGGCGAAGCAGCCGAGGGTGGCCGAATCAACGGCGCGGCGCCCGGCGATCTCGGCCGGTGCCAGCGCCTTGGCCAGCCAGCTGTCGAGGGCGGCGCGGTTGAACAGGCCGGTGAGGCCGTCGCGCTGCTGGTGATTGAGCAGGGAGTGCAGATTGGCGTAGATGGCCACCAGCTTTTCAACCACCTGGCAGGAATCGCCGGCCTCCGCGTTCGTTTCGCAGCTCACCAGGCCCGTGACCTGATCCTGCTCGATCACCGGGTAGACCCGCTTGCAACCGCCATCGGCATGCGCCTCGACCATTTCCTGGCGATCGATGCAGCGGCGCAGCAGGGGACGGTTTTCCAATGCGGTGAGGTAGGTGCCGACACGCGCCATGTCGCTGCAGGCAACGACCTTGGCGGACAGATTGCCGAGATCGCCCTGCAGGGAATAGACGCAGACGCTGAAACCGCGCTGCAGGGTGGAAACGGTGCGCACCATGGCCGCGGCCAGGGTGTCCAGGTCGCGTTGCGCGGTCAGTTCTACGGCGGCGTCCAGCGGAGATAGGTCGTAAGACAAGGTCAGATACTCGGCTGATTTCCCATACCAAAAGCAGGATAGCACAGCGGTTTCCAGGCGTCCCATGGTTCTTGCCAAGCGCTCTCGGCACACCATAGAATGGCCTGCAAGCGGTACGGCGGGCGTCGTATAACGGCTATTACCTCAGCTTCCCAAGCTGATGACGTGGGTTCGACTCCCATCGCCCGCTCCACTTCCCCAGGAGGCTGTCGCGCCAGCCGCAAAATCACGCCACGGATGAACCAAGCCCCGGGTGCAGAGTCACAGGAAAAAACCGGACGACAATATGCACCTGCGCAACAGCCTTCTTTCCATCGGCACCCTACTGGCCGTGATCGTCAGCCTCTCCGCCAACGCCACGGAAATGGAGCGCTGGCGGCTGGCGGAGACGCGCGTCGATGGCGATGAATACCTCGTCTACCGGCTGTCCTACCGCGGCATCTTCACCGCCTTCGTGTGGAAGGAGCTGGCGGACCTCGCCCTGATCGCCGGCCGCCAGCCGGTGCGTTTCGAGCAGCAGCCCGGCTGCCACCTGCAACTGAAACTCAGCACGGAAAACTACTCGGTGGCCGAGGCGCTGCGGCCCACCCGCTACCTGCGGCGCAGCATCGTCGACCCCAGCCTGCACCGCGCCCTGCTGGTGGAGGAAATCGAAGACAGCACCGAAGACGAACAAAACGCCACCTGGATCAACTGGGCCGACAAGCGCATCGAACTGTTCCGCCAACGCCGCCAGATCAGCGACGACAGCGCCGGTTTCTTCTTCGATGACGACGACCCCTACCCCGCCAAAGTGGAATGGGAAAAGGACGGCGCCAAACCCCTGCCGACCTTCCTCGACACCTCACCCCTCATCGACGGCAAGTACACCCCGCTGATCTATGACAAGTCCATCGACATTCCCGATCTGGAAGTGCTGCTCGACCCCCTGTCGCTGATCTTCGCCGCCCGCCGGCATGGGGACAATCCCGAGCAAGACCTGGTCTTCCCCGTCACCTTCGAAGATGAAATCCGCTACTATCGCACCCACGGCCTGGGCCGGGAGACGGTGGAGATCGGCGGCGTTTCGCGGCCGGCGCTCAAGCTGCAAATCAAGCGCACCCGCATCGAGGGCGCCGACGACAAGGAACTGCTCGTCATGTGGCTGAGCGACGACGAACGGCGCATCCCGCTGCGTTTCGAGATACAGACCAAGATCGGCAAGATAAAGATCCACATCCGCCCGCAATCATTGCGCGACAATCACGGTGCCGAATCCTGCCTCGCAGCAGAACCACGCCAGATAGCCACGAAAGGCATACTGCCGGCCGTGCAATAGCCCGTACAATAAGCGTGCGGTCAAAAACAATCCTGAGCAAGCGCCATGAATCTTTACCCCATCATCCTCGCACTGGTCGCCCTGGGCGGCATCGGCGTCAGCCTGTGGGGCTGGCAAACGCTGCGCCGCGCACGCCGGGTGCGGGAATGGCCCACGGTCAGCGGCACCATCGAGGCCTGCGAACCCACCTCCGAGGCCAATGACCTGCTGCCGAACATCGTCTTCAGCTACCGCGTCGATGGCCACGACTATCGCCGCAGCTTTGCCTTCCCCGA
>WGBK01000383.1 GCA_015494335.1 Gammaproteobacteria bacterium
ATCCGGTGTATCCGCGGCGGAAGCGGTAACGGCTTGCGGGGTCCTGGTCCCGGAGTCCGTGTCCGCGGTCATCAGGAACCACGCCAGCAGCGCAACCGCCATGGCGGCAGCAATGCCGCCGGCAATCAGCACGGGCTTGCGCGAGGGTTCGGATCCATCCTCGGGAGGTTCCGGTTTTTCCTCCGCGAGCATTTCGCTGCTGCTTGACGGCGCCGGCCTTGCGGGTGGTGGTGAAGGGACGGCAGGCTCCGCCGGAGGCGTTTCGCGAGGGGGTGGCGGGGCTGCCGCCTTGAAAGGCGGCTGCAGCAGGTGATAGCCGCAGGCATTGGCTGCCTGCCAGAAATCCTCGCTGTTGCCGATGCGTTGCTTCGGGTCGGGATGCAGCAGGGCCTGAAACAGCGGCAGCAGATCCTCGTGCCCGTCGCTGGAGAACCGGGCCAGCAGCTTCTGTTTCTGCTGGTGCTGCAGGCGGGGATTCTGTTCGTCGAAAGGGGGATGACCGAACAGCAACTGGTGCAAGCTGATGCCGAGTGCGTAATAGTCGGCGGCGGGGCCGTCACCGCCTTCCGGCGGCAGATAGAGGGCCGCCATCGCGCTGTCGATGGGCGGAGGGCGGCTGCCTTCTCCCTCGGGACGGTTGGTGCCCAGCCCCAGGGTGACCTTCATCTGGTCGTTGAAGAACAGGTTGCCGGGGCGCAGGGCGCCGTGCACGAGATCGCGCTGGTGCAACAGGTCGATGGTGGCGGCGATCTCGATACCGCCCTGCAACAGCGCCTTGGCAGGCATTTGCACGGCCTGGGCCTGCAGCAGAGGCAGGCAGGGGAAGTAATCGGTTACCGCGTAGCAGGCGGTTTTGCTGGCCTCATACTGCAACAGGGCCACCATGACGCCAAGACGCTCACCGAGCAGGGAGTCGGCAAAACGCGAAAAGCCGGCGCAGAAGCCCGGATGCTGCATCAGGCGCGGATTGAAGATGCGCACGCTGACGGTCTTGCTGGTCGCCAGGTCGAGGGCATTGTGCACCGAACAGAATTCGGTCTCGGCGATCTTGCGACCGAGGCGGTAGCCGTTGATTTCCACGGAAGCTGCCTAGAACTGGAAGAACAGCGCCAGATTCAGGCCCTTGAACTTCTCCTCGAACTGGTCGGAGGCGATGACCGTCGGGTCATCGTCCTTGACGTTGTCGAAGGTGTAGTTCTTGATCTCGTAGGCGATGCTGTAGCTCATGGTGTCGGTCAGGCGCGAGGCGAAACCGAGGCTGTAGCTGAGGCCGGTGGCGTCGCTGCTGGCATTGATGTCCAACGGCGGCAGGCCGTTGTCCTGGGTAATCTGGATGAAGCCGGGGTTGGTGACATCCTCGGTCAGGTCGCCGTCGAGCTTGGCGTAGGCGATATTGAGGGTCACCACGCTGCCCTGCATCACCGGCCAGCTGTAGTTGCCACCGACGAAGAAGCCCTTTTCCTCGAATACCAGGCGCTGCCCCTGGTCGCCCTTGGCCTGGCTCTTGCCGGTCTTGTAACCGAGAAACAGGGTGCCGCGGTTGTCGAGTATCTTGCGGCCAAAGGTGATGTTGGTGTCGGTACGGTCACCCTTGAAGGTTTCGGTGAAATTCATCGGCGCGAACTCGAAACTGTCTTCCTCGTCGGCCGACTGGGATGCGGACAGGTCGAGATAGTAGCCGTCCTTGAAGAAGGTGCCGCCGATACCGAGGATCTGGAACACCACGTCGAACTTGACCTCGGGGAAGACGCCGCCATTGATGCTCGCGGGCAGGGCGCCCGGGCGCTCGGTCTGGGTGAACTTGTAGGAAGAAAAGGCCAGGGTGGCGCGGGGCGTGAAGGATACGCCTTCGGCGGCAACGGGGGTGGAAACGGCGGTCAGCGCCAGGGCCAGGCTGCAAGCCAGCAGGGCAAGATTTGTGGGGTACTTCATGGACTCTCTCCAGGTGATTCCGGCTGGTTTTCCGGATGTTTATAGGGATGGCACTCCCACAGTTAAGTTTGTTTTCTGGGTTTCGTGCCTACCTCCCTGTTTTATAAGTATTTATCCTGATATCAGAACCATCATATACCGATTGCCGGACAAGTCAAAAAAGACCGACCGGCTGCAATCTATGCCTGCAACACCCAGGCGAGCACCAGCGGCATGACCAGGATTGCCGCCAGATTGCCCAGCATCACGATCGAGGCCACCTTGCGCGGCTCCTGACCGTAGCGCTCGGCCATCATGTAGTTGAGCACCGCCGGGGGCAGGGCGCCGAACAGGATCAGCATCGAGGCCTGCTCCCGCGGCAGGTCGAGCAGCCAGGCGGCGGGGACCGCGAACAGCAGACCCGACAGCGGCGCGGTGACGGCGCCGGCGAGACCGATCTGCCAGTCGGACCAGTCGATGTGGATCAGCCGCACGCCTAGGGCGAACAGCATCAGCGGGATGCAGATCTGCCCCAGCATCTCGATCGGCGTGGCCAGCAGCTCGGGCACCTGCCAGCCGGCCAGAGAGACGGTCAAGCCGGCCAGGGTGGCGATGAAGATGGGGATGCGGAACAGGCCGAGCAGCGAGGCGCGACTGTCGAGGATTTTCACGCCGACGCTGAAGTGCAGGGTGTTTTCTATGATGAACAGTACCACCGCCGCCGGCAGCATCTTCTCGCCGAAGGCCAGCAGCATCAATGGCAGGCCCATATTGCCGGAGTTGTTGAACATCATCGGCGGGCCGAAGGTCTTGAAGGAATAGCCGAGCAGGCGCCCGACCAGCCAGGCTACCAGACCGGGGCCGAGGATCACCAGCATGCCGCCCAGGGTCAGGGCCTGGTACTGGGTCAGATCGAAGCTCTTGCCGGTGAGTACCGAGAACACCAGCGCCGGCACGAACACATCGATGTTGAGCTTGTTGGCGGCGGCCATGTCCGGGGCATGGCGGCGCGCATAGAGATAACCCACGGCGACGATGGAGAACACCGGGAAGATGATGTGGACGATCTGCCAGATCATGTCGGCCTGCCGGCAGCGGAGAACTCAGCTCCCTTCCTCGAACTCCAGCGTCACCGGCGTCGCCAGCTTGCCTTCGATGCGGTAGGCGCGCAGACCGAACACGCCCTCGGTGTCCTGGAAGATCTCGATGCGTCGCTCTCCGTCCTGCGCCGGCAGCTCCTCGGTGGCCTGCTGGGCCTCGGGATGCTGGTTGTAGACGCGGATCGCCGCGGGCGCTTCCACGGCCTTATGTTGCCATTCGGCGGTGTCATCGATGTAGTTCAGCCGCTGGCCGTCGATCAGGGCCAGCAAGGGGCTGTCCTCGTGGCGCAGGGCGCGTTGCATCAGGTGGGTGGCGAGGCTGCGGGGTATCTTCATGGTCAGTGCCGGGTTGGAGTGGGCGGCGTGCTGCGGGTGGCGTTCTCGAACAGGCCGGCGACATCGATGGCGTCGAAGTCGTGGCGCGCGTTGCAGAATTCGCAGGTCACGCGGATCACGCCCTGTTCGCCGATGATGTCCTCGGCCTCGTCTCGGCCCAGGGACTGGATCACGCGGCCGATGCGCTCGCGCGAGCAGCCGCAGTTGAAGCGCAGCGGTTCGGCGTCGAACAGGCGCAGGTCCTCCTCGTGGAACAGCCGGTGCAGCAGGGTCATGGCCGGCAGG
>WGBK01000384.1 GCA_015494335.1 Gammaproteobacteria bacterium
AGCGGCTCTTACAACTTGAAAGCGGCCCCGAAACTCTCTTGAGAACTTCGCAGAAGGATCAGGGTTTGACCTTGTCGATGATCAGCTTCACCGGGCCATCCAGCTTGCTGCGTTCCAGCGGGGACGACTCGGCGTAAAGATCGCCACTGGAGGCTATCGGCCTGCCGGACTTGGAGATGCGCGCACCGACGACGATGCGGTCGAAGGAAGAGAGTTTCATCTGCGGCAGCATGGCATCGCGATCGGACAGGGTCACCTCGATCGGCAGATCGGCTACCACCACGCGACGCGCGGCCAGGGGCATGGGTGGGCCGGAGGCCGCCTTGGCATAGATAAACACCTTGTCCGACGGCTGTGCCTTCTCCAGCAGCGAGGCATCGACATCGACCTGCAGCGTGACCGCAGCACCCGATGCAGCCACGGGCGACGGTGCAGGCGCCGCATCCTGGGGCAGATCCGGCTGTTTCTTGCGCAAAGCCGCGATTAGCGTACGCACCTCGTTTTCGGATTCCGGATCGCCCTGCAACAGCGGCAGCAAGCGGCTCCACTTGTCATAGGCATCCCGGTAGCGGCCGGCCTGATCGTCGGCCAGACCGCCCAGCCAGAGGGCCGTGGGCTCGTTCGGCGTCGCCTGCAACACCTTCTGCACCAGTTGCTCCGGCTCGCCTTCCATCTTGCCACCACGCGTCATCGCCAGCGCGTCGGCCAGTGCCAGGGCCACGGTGGGCTCCTCGGGCGCCAGATCGTAGCTGCGCTGGTAGGCGGCGAGGGCATCGGCATATTGCTGCATCGACATCAGCGCGCGACCGAGAATGAACCAGCCGCGGGCATCGTCCGGGTTCTCCTTCAAATGATCTCGAACCTTCTGGATCATCTGATCCATGCTCAAGGGCGGACGCGACGGATCGGAGGCGGTTTCGGCGCGCGCCACGGTCAGTTCCGGATTCTGGATCACGCGGTAATCACCCAGCTCGTAATACAGGAAAACGCTGAGCACGGGGATCAGGATTGCAAACACGGCCACCGCCCATTTGCCGGCCAGACGATTCTGCTGCATGCGCTGTTGGCGCTCCAGGTCCAGTGCCAGCGAGGCCTCCAGATCCTTCAGGGCGTCCTCGTATTCCTCTTTTGTCATCTGGCCATCAGCCAGTTGCTGCTCCAGCAGGGCCTTCTTGTCGCGCGCTATGGCAATATTCTGCTGCTCGCGATCGACGGTTTCATCTTCCTTCGGCTCCCGCAGCAGGGGAATGACCAGAAAGGCCAGCGCCAGCAGGATGAGGAGTACAGCCAGGGCTCCGAATATCATGTCGTCTTTTGCTCGTCGTCGGCGAGCAGATGATGGGCCTGCTCTAGGTTCTCGGGTTCGGGAGGTTCCACGCTGCGATTGCGGCGGAGGCGGCGCAACACCAGCACCAGTACCAGCACCAGCAATACAAAGGGGCCTATCCACAGCAACAGGGTGCTGTTCTTCAGCGGCGGCCGGTAGAGCACGAAATCGCCATATCGGGCCACCATGTAATCGACCACATCCTGTTTGCTCTTGCCCTGCTGCAGCATCTGGTAGGTCTGCTGACGCAGGTCCTTGGCAAGATCGGCATTGGAGTCCTTGAGGTTCTGGTTCTGGCACACCAGACAGCGCAACTCTTCAATCAGGCTGTAATAATCCTTCTCCACCTGGGGATTCTTGAATTCCAGGGCCTCGATACGCGACCAGGCCGGCCAGGCCAGGCCCAGCCACAACACGAACAGCGCCAGCCAGCGCAGGTTCACAAGCTTCATTTCAGCAGCTCCTTGATCTTGGGCACGATGATGTCGCGAAGGGACTCGGCATTGATCGGTCCGATATGCTTGTAGGCAATCACCCCGTTGCGATCGACCAGAAAGGTTTCCGGTACGCCATAGACCCCCCAGTCGATACCGATACGACCCTTCTCGTCAGTGGGAATCACCGTATAGGGGTTGCCCAGCTGACCCAACCAGGCCCGTCCATTGGCCGTCGTGTCCTTGTAATCAAGACCGACCACGGGCACCAGGTTCATGTTGGCAAACTGGGTCACATACTGGTGCTCGGCCCGGCAAGCCACACACCAGGAAGCCCAGACATTGAGAACCCATACCTTACCCAGGTAATCCTTGGTGGAAAAGGGCTTCGACGGATCCAGCAGGGTCGGCGCCGTGAACTCCGGTGCCGGCTTGCCGATCAGTGGGGAAGGTACTTCCTTGGGATCGCGGGTCAACCCCCAGCCGAGCAACCCGGCCAGTAATACGAAGATGACGACAGGAAGCAGGAATCGCATTACAGGGCTCCTCCGATGGCCACAGCCTCCGGCACCGGCTCACGGCGACGCGCCATCTGACGATAACGCTTGTCCGTGGCCGCGATCATGCCACCCAGTGCCATGATGATGCCGCCGAGCCAGATCCAACGGATGAAGGGCTTGTAATAGATGCGGATGGCCCAGCTGCCGTCCGTCTTGTCGACTTTCTCGCCGAGCGCGATGAACAGATCACGGGTTATGCCCGCATCGATGGCGGCCTCGGTCATCGGGTTCTTCTGCACCAGGTAGACGCGCTTCTCCGGATGCATGGTGGTTTCATAACCGTTCTTGCCGCGCACCACGAACTCACCGCGCGCTGCATTGTAGTTTTCGACCCGGGTCGTGGTAACGCCATTGAAGGTGAAGCTGTAGCCTTCCATTTCGAAGGTATCACCCGGCTTCATGCGGATATCCTTCTCCTGGGTGTAGAGGCTGACCAGGGTAATGCCAATGATGAAGAAGGCGATGCCCAGGTGTCCCAGCAGCATGCCGTAGAACCCTCGCGGCGTGCTGCGCAGTGCCGAGGCCAGACTGCGGCCACGCAGTCGCTCCATCAACGCATCGGCCGCGGTGGTGGTGATCCACAAGGCCAGGGTAATGCCGGCGTAGGCCGACCAGTTCCACTTCGGCAGCAAGGATGCCAGAGCCACGGAAAGAATCAGGGTCACAATCAGGGGCCATTTCAGCACGCCAAGCAGGCGATTCCAGTTGTCCTTCTTCCAGCGCACCAACATGCCGACGCCGATCAGCACCGCGATGGGAGCGGTCAGCGGAATGAACACGGCATTGAAATAGGGAGGACCCACAGAGATCTTGCCGCCCATAGCCTCGGCGAAGATCGGATAGACGGTGCCGAGCAGGATGGCTGCCGAGGCAACGGTGAGGAAGATATTGTTGAGCAGCAGCGCCATGTCGCGAGACAGCAGGTTGGTCACCGCGGCGGATTTCAGCGTTGGCGCGCGCCAGGCATAGAGCAGCAGGGAGGAGCCGACGACCAGCACCAGGAAGATGAGGATGAATACGCCCCGCTCGGGATCGCTGGCAAAGGCATGCACCGAGGTCAGGACGCCGGAACGGACCAGGAAGGTGCCGAGCAGGCTCAGAGAAAAGGCGAAGATCGCCAGCAGCGCCGTCCAGGCCTTGAAGGTACCGCGTTTCTCGGTGATCGCCAGGGAATGGATCAACGCGGTTCCGACCAGCCAGGGCATGAAGGAGGCGTTCTCCACCGGATCCCAGAACCACCAGCCGCCCCAACCCAGCTCGTAATAGGCCCACCAGCTGCCCAGGGTGATGCCGAGGGTCAGGAACATCCAGGCGATATTGGTCCAGGGCCGTGACCAGCGGGCCCAGGCGGAGTCCACCTGACCGGAGATCAGGGCCGCAATGGCAAAGGCGAAGGCCACCGAAAAACCGACATAACCGAAATACAGCATCGGCGGATGCACGGCCAGGCCCGGATCCTGCAGCAGGGGATTGAGGTCACGCCCTTCCACGGCCGCCGGCAGCAGCCGTTCGAAGGGGTTGGAAGTGATCAGGATGAACAGCAGGAAACCCACGCTGACCAGACCCATCACTCCGATGACCCGCGCCAGCATCACCTTCGGAACACTGCGGCTGAAAGTGGCCACAGCTGCAGTCCAGCTGGAAAGGATCAGCGCCCAGAGCAGCAGTGACCCCTCGTGGGCACCCCAGACGCCGGAAATCAGGTACAGCAGGGGCAGATGGGAATTGGAATTGCGCGCGGCATAGAGCACCGAGAAATCGTTGGTCAGGAAGACCCAGGTCAATGCCGCATAGGACAGGCCGACAAAGAACAGCTGTCCGTAGGCAGCCGGTCGCGCGAGGGCGATCCAGCGCGCGTAACCCTTCTGCGCGCCGACCAGGGTGAAGAAGGATTGCGCCAGCGCAATGCACAGGCCCAGTATCAATGCAAAGTGTCCTAGCTCGGGAATCATGATCGGGCTCTCGTCAGGAGGGGTCAGTTGGAAGGAGGCATGCTCGGCATGGCCTGCCCGGATTTCTTCATGGCGTCCATGACCTCCGGCGGCATGTAATTCTCGTCGTGCTTGGCCAGCACCTCGTTGGCAACAAATTCGCCGCTCGGATCAAGCCGGCCGTTGGCGATGATACCCTGCCCTTCGCGGAACAGGTCGGGCAGGATACCGGTGTACTTGACGGTTACGGTCTTGGCATTGTCGGTAAGGTCGAACTCCACCGTCAGGCCGTCTCCGGGTCGCTTTACGCTTCCCTCGACCACCAGACCGCCGACGCGGAAATCCTTGTTCTGCGGCGCCTTTCCGGCCACGATGTCCGAGGGCGAAAAGAAGAACATCAGGTTCTGGTTGAGCGCCTTAAGGGCAAAGGCAACGCCCACGCCGATGCCCGCAACCATCAGCAGGATGAGCAACAGCCGTTTCTTGCGTGCAGGTGTCATGACGAGGCCTTCTGCTGCCGATGCAGCCGTTTCAATTTTCGCAGGGACTGCCTGTGCTGCTGCCAGGGCAACCAGACATTCAGAACCAGTACCACCAGCGCCAGTGCGTAGGAGGACCAGACGAAGGCGGCGTAGCCGCCCATATCGAAAAACTCAGACAGGCTCATGATCGAAAAAGTTCCTCAACCCAGCGGGAATTTCTTTCGCGTTGCAGCAACTCGGCGCGCACCTTGAGAAACAGCGCCCAGACATAGTAGATCTGAAAGGCCGTCGCCATCAGCAGCAACGGCAGCAACATGGTCCAGTGGATCGAAGGCTTGTCGAACTTGGTCACCGTCGGCCCCTGGTGCAGGCTGTTCCACCATTCCACCGAAAAATGGATGATCGGAATATTGACAGCGCCGACGATGGCCAGTATAGCCACGGCACGACCGGCCATGCGTTTCTCGTCGATCGCCCCGTAGAGACCGATGACCCCCAGATACAGGAACAGCAGGATCAACTCGGAAGTCAGGCGCGCATCCCAGACCCAATAGGTTCCCCACATCGGCTTGCCCCACAGCGAGCCGGTGACCAGTGCCAGGAAGGTGAAGCTGGCACCGATCGGCGCCGAGGAGATCAGCACGATCTCGGCCATCTTCATGCGCCAGACCAGAACGATGACACCACAGACCGCCATCACCATGTAGATGAACATCGACATCCAAGCCGCCGGCACATGCACATAGATGATGCGGTAACTCTCTCCCTGCTGATAGTCTGCCGGTGCAAACACCAGACCGTCCACCAGGCCGGCCACAAAGAAGATTGCAAACAGGCCGGCCAGCCAGGGCAGCCAACGTCCCGCTCTACGGTAGAAATGGGGCGGTGAACCCCATTGATGAAACCATTTCCACATTTGGGCTTGGCCCTCAGCTCATGCTCATTCGAAGCGCGGCCGCCGTGGCCCAGGGCGACAGCGACAGCGACAGAAACAGGAACGCCAGCATCATCGAGATCTGCGGCGTCGCGGACAGCCCGCCGGAGGCCATGTCCACCGCACTGGCGGCAAAGATCAGCACCGGCACATACAGCGGCAGCACCAGCAGCGACAGGATGATACCACCCTTTCTCAGACCAATGGTCAAGGCCACGCCGATGGAACCGATCAGACTGAGGATGGGCGTACCAATCAGGATCGTCAGCAAGAGTACACCATAGGCAGCCTCGTCCAACCCCAGCATCATTGCCAGTAAAGGCGAGATCAGCAACAGTGGCAAACCGGTCACCAACCAATGAGCCGTGACCTTGGCCAGCACGAGCACCGGCACCGGATGGGCCGAGAGCAGCATCTGTTCCAGCGTGCCGTCCTCGAAATCGCTGCGAAACATGGCGTCCAGGGACAACATCGATGACAGCAACGCCGCCACCCAGATGATGCCGGGAGCAATCCGCGCGAGCAGGTTGGGCTCGGCGCCCACCGCCAGTGGAAACAGGGTGATCACCAGCACGAAGAACAGCAACGGATTGGCCAGTTCCGAACGGTTGCGCATAGCGATCAGCAGATCGCGGCGCAGCAGGAAGGCAAAGGCCTGTGTCAGGGACAAGCGTTTCATGCGGTCAGATTCAACCTCTGCACATCCTGTTCGGGCATCTCGATGTCATGGTGAGAAGTCAGCACGATCACTCCGCCCTGCTCCAGGTGTTGCTCGAAGATCTGCTGGAACAGCGCCATGCTGGCCTTGTCCAGCGAAGTAAAGGGTTCGTCCATGATCCACAGGCTCGCCTCGGTGGCGATCAACCGAGACAGGGCCAGGCGGCGCTTCTGCCCGGCCGAAAGCGTGGATACGAAGTTGTCGCCGAAACGGTACAGATTGACGCGATCCAGCACCTCGTCGAGATCCAGCTCCGAAGGCTTGCCCATGGCCTGAGCCAGGCGCAGGTTCTCCAGCACCGTAAGGTCGCGCTTGAGCCCGTCGTGATGGCCCACATAGGTCACCTGCTCGTAATACTCCGGTCCGACCCGGGATATCGGCTCGCCCCGCCACAGCACCTCGCCCGACTCGGGCAGGCTGAGGCCGGTGAGGATTCGCAGCAGGCTGGTCTTTCCGCTACCATTGCGGCCTTCGACCAGCAGGATGCGGCCGGGTTCGAGATCCAGGTTCAGGCCCTCGAACAACATGCGGTCATCCTTCACGCATTTCAGATCACGGGTTTGCAACAGGGCTGACATGAAACAGGACGACCCGCTAGGGAACCTCTGATTGAATCTGGACGAAGCAGATTATGCCTGAAATGTTTGAGAACAAGGCGAAGTTCGAAGTCAATAGCCAGCTATTGGCAAGAACTTCAACGCAGTTAACGGGCATTTCAGGCATGAGATGCGAGTTCATGATTCGATCAGAGGTTCCCTGAAAAAAGACATGGAAGGCTAGCTAAAAAAGCCGCCCCGCGCAATCGCCGATGGTATAGATGGCGTACTACCGAACCGGAATTGACCATGATCGTCCACAGCAAGTTCCAACCTCCTCCCTGGTTGAGCAATCCCCACGCCCAGACCCTGGCCGCCAATCTGATTCACCCCAGCCCTCCGGAACTGCGGCACGAAACCCTGACCCTCGAGGATGGCGACGAGATCGAACTGGCCCACGGCACGGCGGAGGGCAGCGATCGCGTACTGGTTCTGCACGGCCTCGAAGGCTCGCTTCATTCCCCCTATGCGGCGCGCATCCTGAACGCGCTGAACCGGGCACGAATACCCGCCAGCCTGCTGTTCTTCCGCGGCTGCAACGGCCGCCCGAATCGCCTGTTGCGCAGCTATCATTCCGGCGACACCGGCGATCTGCGCCAGGTCATCGGGCACCTGAAAGAAAGCGGAACACGGCGCCTGGCGCTGATCGGCTATTCACTGGGCGGCAATGTGACACTGAAATACCTGGGGGAAGCTCCTCCCGATCCCGCGCTGCATTGCGCAGCCGCCGTATCAGCCCCGCTGTTGCTGGATGTCTGCGCACGACGCATGCAACAGGGCTTTTCACGCATCTACCAGAAGGAACTGCTGCAACGACTCAAGCGCAAACTCGAAGGCAAGCGGAATCTGCTGGAAGAAAGCGGACTGGCCATCGATCTCGCCGGGATCGACAGTTTCGTCGATTTCGACGACGCCTATACAGCACCGGCCCACGGCTTTGACAGCGCCGAACACTACTACCAAGTCAGCAGTGCGCGCCAGTACCTGAAGAACATCGACCGCCCGACCCTGATCCTGCACGCCCGCGACGATCCCTTCATGACCCCGGAGGTATTGCCCTCGGAAGATGAATTATCACCCAGTATTCGTTTCGAACTCTCACGCCACGGCGGGCATGTCGGCTTCATCGGCGGTCGAGGACCCGCCCGACTGCTGCCCTTCCACTGGCTCGAACCCCGGCTCATCGCTTGGTTGCGGCGACAGGATTTCGCCGGCTGAGCCGGCTTGAATCCGGCAGGGAGATCAGGCATCTTCCTTACAGCCCTCCCATATACTAGGGTTCCAACTAACAAGAAAAAGGAGTTCTCCATGTCCATTCATCGCCTCATTCACAACTCTTTGATTCGCTTCCTGCTTTGCCTTCTGCTCTGGACACCTTCCATTCAAGCCACCCAGGATGTCGATATTCAGGGCTTCGCTCGCCATTCCGAGTTCGATGAGGTCAAGATTTCTCCAGACGGCCAATATCTTGCCGCTGGTGTAAATGACAAGAACGGACAACGCAGCATCGTCATTATCCGACTCAAGGACAAGAAGGTGACGGCGCGTTCCAGCTTCAGCGGCAAGGTCCGCCCCGGAGAGTTCACATGGGTCAACAAGGAGAGACTGCTGATCGAACTGAACCGCAATTACGGTCTGTTCGACCGCCCCTTGCTTACCGGCGACCTGTATGCGGTCAATGCCGATGGCAGCCACCGTGCCACCATCTTTGGTCCCAACGCCAATGCCGCCAAGAGTCCGGACTACAACTATTCCGTAGCCTGGATTCTCGATGTAATGCGCGACGACCCCCGACGCATCCTCATCCAGGCCAATCGATACGACCGGGCACGACACCTGAGCGGTTTGAGCCGGGTCTACAGCCTGGATGTCTACAACGGCCGCCTGAAGAAAAAGGCCGTCTCCCCCTACGGCGATGCCGACCTGATGGTCGATCACAACCACCAGGTCCGGGCAGCGCTGGGCGTCAAGCGCGACGACCTGTTTCAGCGTTCCGTCTATTATCGCGACAGCCCCGCAGACAAGTGGAAAATCCTGAAGCAATTCGATATCGGCAACGCTTCGCTTTCACCGGTTGCCTTTACCCTCGACAACCGGAAGCTGGTGGTGGAAAGCACCGGCGAAGGAGACACTCGAGGCCTGTTTCTGCTGGATCCGGAACAGGAAAAAATGGAACCGTTGAGCCAGAACGCAGAGGTCGATCTGAGCCAGGTACTGCAGGATCACGAGGGCAACATCATCGGTGTCCGCTACGAACCCGACAGGCCCGAATACGACATTTTCGGCAACAACCGCGCCGCGAAGCAGATGCGCGGATTCCTCAAGGCATTCGAGGGACAGCGCGTGTCACCCACCAGCCGCAGCTGGGACGGGCGGTTTACTGTTCTCCGCGTATCCAGTGACACCAACGCGGGCGACTATTACCTCTATGACGGCAAGACCCGCAAGCTGAATTACCTTCTCAGCTCCCGCCCTTGGGAAAATCCCGATCAGCTCCGTCCCATGAAGCCGATCGAGGCGACCGCCAGCGACGGCGTGAAGCTACCCGGCTATATCACCCTGCCGAAGGGCAAGGGGCCTTTCCCGATGGTGGTGATGCCTCATGGCGGCCCTCACGGACCTCGGGATTACTGGCTCTATGACCCGGACACCCAGTTGCTGGCCAATGCCGGCTATGCCGTGTTGCAGATCAATTTCCGCGGATCCGGCGGTTACGGCAACCAATTCGAGTCTTCCGGCTACGGAGAATGGGGGCGCCGCATGCAGAAGGACATCACCGATGCCACCCGCTGGGCTATCGAAAAAGGTTATGCCGATGCAGATCGAATCTGCATCTACGGTGGCTCCTATGGCGGCTATGCCAGCCTGATGGGAGCGGCTACCGAACCCGATCTGTATCGCTGTGCCATTGGCTATGCCGGTGTCTACGACCTCAACATGATGTACGAAAAGGGAGATATCCAGTGGACCCGGAGAGGCAAAAGTTACCTGGATCGTGTACTGGGTACGGACCCGGAGGAACGGGCTGCGCGCTCACCGGTACATCTTGCCGACCGCATCAAGGTGCCGGTGCTGTTGATTCATGGCGGCAAGGACCTGCGTGTACCGATAGCTCATGCCAAGGCATTGGAAAAAGCGCTCAAGGCCGCCGGGAACCCGCCGGAAACCCTCTACCGCAAGAAGGAGGGCCATGGCTTCTTCAAGGAAGAGCATCGCATCGAGGTCTACCGCAGGATGCTCGATTTCCTGCAACGGAATATCGGTAACGGGGAAACCGGCTGAAGCGAAATCAGCCGTAACCCATCGAGGCCGGCAACCACAATACGATCTGCGGGAAGGCGATCAGGGTGGCTATGGTCAGCACATCGGCGACGAAGAAGGGCGTAACGCCTCGGAACACGTCTTGCACCGAGCATTCCGGACGCACTCCCGCCACTACGAAGCAGTTGAGGCCGATGGGCGGGGTGATCAGGCAGAGTTCGGCCATCTTGACCACGATGATGCCGAACCAGATGGCGCAACCCACGCCGGACATGCCGAAGGCCGAGTCAACCGCCGCGACATCCGGACCACCGTTGAGCGCAATCACCGCCGGATAGACCACCGGCAGGGTCAACAGCAACATGCCGATGGCATCCATGAACATGCCGAGCACCGCATAGGCCAGAAGGATCAGCAGTAGCGTGATCATCGGGCTGTGCTCGAGACCGGTGATCCACTCGGAGAAGGCGCTGGGCAGATCGGCAAAGCCGAGAAAGCGCACATACAGCAGCACGCCCCAGATGATGGTGAAGATCATCACCGTCAGCTTGGCCGTTTCCATCAGCGCGCCCTTGAATTCCTTCAGCTTCATACCCTTGTACCAGGCCATCAGGAAGATCACGAAAGCGCCCAGGGAACCGGCCTCGGTCGGCGTCCCCACTCCACCGTAGATGCACACCACGATGATCGCCACCACGAAGAAGATCGGCAGTGCTCCAGGCAGGGATTCGAAACGCTGCTTCCAGCTGTAACCCTTCACCGGTGGACCGAAATCCTTGCGACTGAAGGCAAGAAACACGACCAGACCACCATAGATGACGGCCGACACTGCACCGGGCAGAAAACCGGCCATCAGCAGGGCGCCGACATCCTGCTCGACGATGATGGCGTAGATGACCAGGATCGCCGAAGGCGGGATCAGCGACGCGAGGGTACCGCTGGCGGCTACCACGCCGGCAGCGAATCGCTTGTCGTAGCCCAGCTTGAGCATCTCCGGCACCGCGATGCGCGCGAACACAGCCGAGGTGGCCACCGAGGCACCGGAAACGGCCGCAAAGCCTGCGGCGGAAAAGACCGTGGCCACGCCCATGCCGCCGGGCAGCCAGCCGACCCAGCGCTTGGCCGCCTCGAACAGAGCCCGAGTCAGTCCTGCGTGATAGGCCAGAAAACCGATCAGGATGAAGGTCGGAATCAGCGACAGCGCCAGGGTCGATACCTTGGAATGGGGGATGGTGCCGGCCATCTTCATCGCCACCACCAGGCCCTTGTCGAAACCCATGCGTGTGCTGAAAATCCATACCAGACCGACGAAGCCGGCCAGCGCAGCGGCAAAGGCCACGCGCACGCCGATCACCACCAGCAGCATCATGAAGCCGGTCACCCACAAGCCGATGGACACCGAGTCCATCTGCATCATCTCCTGCCACAGGGTCATGAGTTCGGTCCCCGGGATGACGGCTCGGTATCGCAATGGGGTTGCACATCAAGATCCTCGCCCAGTACCGACTGGGCTTCCTGGGCCGCCAGCGTGGCCGGATCCTCGACCAGCGGCACCGCGACCGGGCAGTCACCGCCCTGAATCAGCGCACGCAGGTAGCCCCAGACCTGCAGCATCAGCCGCAGGGCAAGAATCGTCAGCGCCACCGTGACTACCAGCTTGGATGGCCATACCGGCAAGTCGATATCGATGGAGGAATCGCCATTCTGCCAGGCGCGCAGAAAGTGCAGGAAGGAACCGTAGATCAGCACCAGCGTGATCAGCAGCATCAGCAGCGTCGATACCAGCTCGGTAAACCACAGGGCGCGGCCGTGGAGATGCCGCACCAGGATATCCATGCGGATATGGCCTCCATCGCGCTGGGTATAGGCCACGCCAAGAAAGGCGAGAAAGGCCATGGCCTGCTCGATCCAGTCCACATAGCCGCTGATCGGCAGGTCGAACAGCCAACGTCCGAGCACATTGGTGGTAGCCAGCAGTACCAGCAGAAAGATCACGATACCGCCAAGCAGGTTCAGTCCCGACTCGAGTCGGTAGATCTGGCGGTCGATACGGCTGAGCAGGGAGTTGTCCTGCAACACCAGTTGGGATCCGGCCATGATTCACCCTCACGCAATGGCAAAAGAAAACGCCCGCAACCCGGGCGGGATGCGGGCGTGGTTCATGACAACCCTATTCGTTGAACAGCTTCTCGGTGTAGTCGTACAGGGCCTTGGAATCGAACTTGCCCGCGTACTTCTTGATCCATTCGGCACGGACATCGGCGGCCAGCCGGTTCAGCTTTGCGGTCTGCTCCGGCGTAAAGGTCACGCGCACCAGTCCAGCCTCGTCCAGGGCCTGCTCGTACTTCTTGGTCGGTACCCGCTCGTAGTAATCGACATAGTAGGCCAACGCCTCGTCGATAGAGCCAAGCAGGGCCTCGCGGTTCTTCTTGCTCAGGGCATTCAGCGCATCCGTATTCACCACCACCGGGCAGTTGGCGGATCCGAGGTTGAGATTGGTGGAAGCCCACTTGCCGACCTTGTAGGTCTTGGTTGCGAGGTGCGCATGGGGTGCAAAGGTGGCGGCGTCGATAACGCCGGAATCCATTGCCTGGCGCACCTCGGAGAAGGGAACGCCGGTCTTGATCGCACCCAGTTTGCCCAGCACACCCATGATGCCGCCCGGACCACGTACCCGCATGCCCTTGAAGTCGGCCAGGGTTTTCAGCGGCTCGGTCTTGCTGACGATATTGTATTGCGGCAACGGCGTCGGCATCAGTAGCGTGGCGTTCCAGCGAGCCAGATCCTTCTTCACGATGGGGTGTTCATAGACCTTGCGGTAGATCTCGGTAACACGTTCGAGCGACACATCCTTCGAGAAAGGCAGTTCGGTCACGGTGATGGTCGGGTTCTTGTCCTTGTGATAGAAGGAACAGAACTGCGCCATCTCGAAAGCGCCGATGGAGATGCCGTCGAGGTTCTCCTTGGACTTGGACAGGCCACCGTAGGAGAGCTTGAGCCTGAAATCGCCGTTGGTCTTCTTGTCGACCAGTTCGGCCAGTTTCTCGACCCCCTCGGTAAAGGCGCGGCGCTTGCCCCACAGGGAAACATTCCATTCGGTCGCGGCCTGCGCCTCGACGGCGAGAAAGCTGGCGCCGACCAGGGCGCACAGGGCCAGTTTGTTGAATTTCTTCATGTCTTTATCCTCTGGTTGTTCGAATTCAGCCGTCGTATTCTTCGATACGACAGGCTGCGATCATCCTGCAATCGGGCGGTGAACACAAGCGTGACCCGATGGCGGATACGCGTCCTTGTGTCAGGTCGCGTTCACCCGTGCAGAAAAAAAGGAGCCCGAGAGCTCCTTTTCTTCGTTCATCCCTGGGATGGAGATGTTTTACTCGTCGTCGCCGACCGCCTTCATGCTCAGGCGGATGCGGCCCTGACGGTCCACTTCCAGCACCTTTACGCGGATGCGGTCACCTTCGCTGAGCTTGTCGCTGACATTCTCGACTCGCTCGTCGGAGATCTGCGAGATGTGCACCAGCCCGTCCTTGCCGGGCAGGATGTTGACGAAGGCACCGAAGTCCATGATCTTGGCGACCTTGCCCTCGTAGATCTTGCCCACCTCGACCTCGGCCGTGACCAGCTCGATGCGGCGACGGGCCTCGTCGCTGGCGGACTTGTCAACGGAAGAGATCTTCACCGTGCCGTCGTCGTCCACTTCGATGGTGGCGCCGGTTTCCTCGGTGATGCTGCGGATGGTCGAGCCACCCTTGCCGATGACATCGCGGATCTTCTCCGGGTTGATCTTGAAGCTGATCAGGCGCGGTGCATATTCGGACATCTCGGTGCGATGGGTATCGATGGCCTTGGCCATCTCGCCGAGGATGAACAGGCGACCTTCCTTCGCCTGATCCAGCGCCTGGGACATGATCTCGGTAGTGATGCCGTCGATCTTGATGTCCATCTGCAACGCGGTAACGCCTTCGGTGGTGCCGGCGACCTTGAAGTCCATGTCGCCGAGATGGTCCTCGTCGCCGAGGATATCGGTGAGCACGGCAAACTGGTCGCCTTCCTTGATCAGACCCATGGCGATACCGGCCACCGGCGCCTTCAGCGGCACGCCGGCATCCATCATCGACAGCGAGCTGCCGCAGACAGAGGCCATCGACGAGGAGCCGTTGGACTCGGTAATCTCGGAAACCACGCGGATGACATAGGGGAACTCGTCCTGGCTCGGCATCACGGCCTGTACGCCACGCTTGGCCAGACGGCCGTGACCGATCTCGCGACGCTTCGGCGAACCGACGCGGCCTACTTCACCGACACAGGACGGCGGGAAGTTGTAGTGCAGCATGAAGTGCTCGCGACGCTCGCCCTCGATGGCATCGATGATCTGCGCATCGCGACCGGTGCCCAGGGTGGTGACAACCAGCGCCTGGGTTTCGCCGCGGGTGAACAGCACGGAGCCGTGAGTACGCGGCAATACGCCGGTGCGGATGGTGATCGGACGCACGGTGCGGGTATCGCGGCCGTCGATGCGCGGCTCGCCGGCCAGAATGCGTCCACGCACGATCTGTTTCTCCAGCTTGGAGAACATGGCCAGAACCTCGCCTTCGGAAGGACCGTTCTCGGCATCGGCCAGGGCCTCGACACAGGCGGCTTTGACCTCAGCCACGCGATCCTGACGTTGCATCTTGTCGGCAATCTGGTAAGCCTCGCCCAGGGCGCTTTCGCACTCGGCCTTGACCTTCTCGAACAGGGATTCGTCGACTTCCGGCGGCTGCCAGTCCCACTTCGGCTTGTTGACCTCGGCGGCAAACTCATTGATGGCATTGATGACCGTCTGCATCTGCTCGTGGCCGTAGGTCACGGAGCCGAGCATGACTTCCTCGGACAGGATCTTGGCCTCGGACTCGACCATCAGCACCGCGTTGGCGGTACCGGCAACCACCAGGTCGAGCTGGGACTCCTTGAGCTGGCTGTTGGTCGGGTTGAGTACATATTCACCGTTCAGGTAGCCGACGCGGCAGGCACCCACCGGTCCCTCGAAAGGCATGCCGGAGATGGACACGGCTGCGGAGGCGCCGATCAGGGCAACGACATCGGGATCCACCTCGTTGTTGATCGACAGCACGGTGGCCACGACCTGAACCTCGTTCTTGAAGCCCTTGGGAAACAGCGGACGCAGCGGACGGTCGATGAGCCGGCTGGTCAGGGTCTCCTTCTCGGTGGGACGGCCCTCGCGCTTGAAGAAGCCGCCCGGGATCTTGCCGCCGGCATAGGTTCGTTCCATGTAATCGACGGTCAGCGGGAAGAAATCCTTGCCCGGATCGGCATCCTTGCGCCCGACCACGGTGACCAGCACCACGGTATCGGACATGTTGACCAGCACTGCGCCGGTGGCCTGGCGGGCGATCTCGCCGGTTTCCAGGGTGACCGTATGGTCGCCGTATTGAAAAGTCTTCTTGATGGGAGTGGGAGTCACGAATTCATCCTCGGTATCAGCCGCTTAACGACGCAGGCCCAGTTTGGAGATCAGGTCCCGGTAACGGTCCTGGTCCTTGGTTTTCAGGTAGTCCAGCAGCTTGCGACGCTGGTTGACCATGCGCAGCAGACCACGGCGGGAATGATGATCGTGGATGTGCTCCTTGAAATGCTCGGTCAGATGACTGATCTGATGGGAAAGCAGAGCCACCTGCACCTCGGGCGAACCGGTATCGCCTTCGCTGCGGGCAAACTCCGCGATGATTGAACTCTTCTGTTCAGCGGACATAGCCATGTTGTGAAACCTCAGTTGATCCCCAAAAAGGGGGGTATTCTACCCAGCGCCAAGCCGGGTAACAAGCACCGGACCCACGGCAGCCTTGGCCTCGCGGGGGTCTGGCAACGCGCTCCTTGAAGCGATGTTCCACATCGCCTCGCAGGCATGCCGTCGGGTTTCCCCTCCGGTTGCGACCTTGCGGCCGCCCCGGTTCGTCCCGGAACCGGAGTTGCGGAACGAGTCCGCGGTTCAGTGGGCCTTGAGCAGGCGCTTCGGCGCCACCCGGCCGTCGTCGAGAATCTGGCCGACGCCGAGAAAGCCTTCGCCCTCACCGCGCAGGCGCAACAGGCCTTCGAGCGGCGCGCCAGGCACCTGGACCGGCTGGCCCTGCTTGAGGTAGAAGCTCATGGCACTGCTGAGCTCGATCTCCGGCCAGTCGGCCAGCGCGGCCTCGATCGGCAGCAGACAATCCAGCAGCGCGGCATCGCCCTGCTGCTCGCGAATCTCGCGCAGTTGGTCGAGGGTGTAGCGGCGCTGATCGCGAAAGGGTTCGACCCCGGTGCGTTCCAGCGCCGACAGGCTGGCACCGCAACCCAGCGCCTCGCCGATATCCTCGACCAGGGTGCGCACATAGGTACCCTTGGAACAATGGATGTCGAGCAGCAGCCGGTCGCCGTCGAATTCGACCGTCTCCAGGGCGTGGATTTCCACCTCGCGCGGCTCGCGTTCGACCTCTATGCCCTTGCGCGCCAGGTTGTAGAGCCGTTCGCCCTGGTGCTTGAGCGCCGAATGCATCGGCGGAATCTGCTGAATGCGGCCGCGAAAGCGCGGCAGCACGGATTCGACCTGCTCCAGGGTCACCGCCACCGGCCGCGTCTCCAGCACTTCGCCCTCGGCGTCACCGGTACTGGTGACCACGCCCAGGCGGCATTCGGCACGGTAATGCTTGGCGGCCTCGAGCAGAAAGGCCGAGAACTTGGTGGCCTCGCCGAAACAGATCGGCAGCAGGCCCGTGGCAAGCGGATCGAGGCTGCCCGTGTGTCCGGCCTTGTTGGCCTTGAACACATGACGCGCGGCCTGCAGCGCCTTGTTGGAACTGAGACCCAACGGCTTGTCCAGCAGCAGGATGCCATCGACATCGCGATAATCGCGGGGCTTGCGGGATCGTCGGCCCATGGCTCAGTCCTGCTCGCCGCCGGAGCGCTGACGATCCTTCGCCACCACCGCATCGATCAGTTCGTCCATGCGACGGCCACGGATGTCCGTGTCGTCGAAGAAGAAACGCAGCTTCGGCGTGTTGCGGGCCTTGATCAGCCGGCCCAGCTGGCGTTGCAGAAAGCCGGCAGCGGCATTCAATCCCTGCCGGGTCGGCTCCGCATCGGCTTCATCGAGCACGCTGAAATAGACCTTGGCCTGGGACAGGTCGCGCGTCACCTGCACATCGAGGATGCTCGGGTTGACGATGCGCGGGTCCTTCAGCTCGTCGCGAATCAGCTGGGCCAGTTCGCGCTGGATCTGGGTCGCCAGCCGATCGCTGCGGGAATAGTCGCCGGGCATGATATCAGTCGATGGTCCGGGCCACTTCGACGCGATCGAAGACCTCGATCTGATCGCCAGGTTTGACATCGTTGTAGTTCTTCACCGCAATGCCGCATTCCTGACCGGAACGCACTTCCTCGACATCGTCCTTGAAGCGACGCAGGGATTCCAGTTCGCCCTCGAAGATGACCACGTTGTCGCGCAGCACGCGAATCGGCTGGCCTCGCTTGACGACGCCATCGACCACGATACAGCCGGCAACGGCACCGAACTTCGGCGATTTGAACACATCCTTGACTTCCGCCAGGCCGATGATGGTCTCCTTGAGCTCCGGTGACAGCAGACCCGACATGGCCGCCTTGACATCGTCGATAACCTCGTAGATGACGCTGTAGTAGCGGATCTCGATGCCGTAGTCGCCGGCAACGCGCTTGGCCGAGGCATCGGCACGCACGTTGAAGCCAATGATGGCGGCATTGGAAGCCGCCGCAAGGTGGACATCGGACTCAGTGATGCCGCCGACACCGCTGGAAACGATATTGACCCGAACTTCGTCCGTAGACAGCTTGCGCAGGGACTCGGTCAGGGCTTCCACCGAACCCTGCACATCGCACTTGACCAGCAGATTGACATCGGCAACTTCGCCCTCGGTCATCTTGTCGAACATGTTCTGCAGCTTGGCCTTCTGCTGCTCGGCGAGGCGTGCCTCACGGATCTTGGCTTCGCGATTCTCGGCGATCTCGCGCGCCTTGCGCTCGTTCTCGACCACGAAGACCTCGTCGCCGGCGTTCGGCGTACCGTTGAGTCCCAGCACCTGTACCGGCATCGACGGACCGGCGCTCTTGACCTGCTTCTGCAGGTCGTCGTACATGGCGCGCACGCGACCGTAGCGGATGCCGGCGAGCAGCATCTGCCCCTTTTCCAGCTGACCTTCCTGTACCAGGATGGTCGCTACCGGTCCACGCCCCTTGTCCAATGAGGCTTCGATGACGATACCACGTGCGGGACCGGTGGCCCGGGCCTTCAGCTCCATCACCTCGGCCTGCAGCAGGACCGCATCGAGCAAATCCTTGACACCTTCACCGGTGTGGGCGGACACATTGACAAACATGTAGTCACCACCCCATTCCTCGGGAATGACTTCCAGCGCGGCCAGTTCGTTGCGCACGCGATCGGGATCGGCGCCCTCCTTGTCGATCTTGTTGACCGCGATGATCAACGGAACGCCGGCAGCGCGGGCATGTTCCACCGCTTCCTTGGTCTGCGGCTTGACGCCATCGTCGGCGGCCACCACCAGGATGACGATATCGGTTGCCTGGGCGCCACGGGCGCGCATGGCCGAGAAGGCGGCGTGACCCGGGGTATCGAGGAAGGTGATGCCACCCTCTTCGGTCTTCACATGGTAGGCACCGATGTGCTGGGTGATGCCTCCGGCCTCGCCGGCAGCAACCCGGGTGTTGCGGATATAATCGAGCAGCGAGGTCTTGCCGTGATCGACATGGCCCATGATGGTGACCACCGGCGGGCGCGGCTGCAGGTCGGTTTCATCGACCTCCGGTGCTTTCAGCAGTTCTTCTTCCTGGTTGTCGCCCTTGGCCACAATTGCCTGGTGACCCATTTCCTCGACCACCAGCATCGCGGTATCCTGATCCAGCACCTGGTTGATGTTGGCCATGGTGCCCATCTTGAACAGGGCGCCGACCACTTCGCTGGCCTTGACCGCCATCTTCTGCGCCAGGTCGGAGACGGAAATGGCTTCCGGCACCTCGACCTTGCGCACCACCGGAGCGGTCGGGCGCTCGAAGCCATGCACATTGTCACCGCTCGGCACATGGCGACGGCGACCACCGCCAGCACCGCGACCCCGGCCGCGACCCCGCTGGTTGCCGCGGGCACCGGGCTTGACATGCAGTTCCTTGCGGCCGTAACGGGTTCCCTTGTCGGCAGCCTTTTTCGGCTTTTCCTCGGCCGGCTTCTGGACATCCTTCTCGCTCTTCTCGGCGGCGGCGATCTCCGCAGCGGCCTGTTGCTGGCGATCCAGCTCGGCCTGGGCCTCGGCGGCCTGGCGGGCGCGCTCTTCCTCGCGCTGACGCTGCTCCTCTTCCTGCTGGCGCTTCTTCTCTTCCTCGGCCTGCTTCCTGGCTTCCAGTTCGGCCTGGCGCTTCTCTTCCTCGGCGCGGCGGCGCGCTTCCTCGGCTTCCTGCTCGGCGCGGATCGCGGCCTGGCGTGCTTCTTCCTCGGCCTGGCGCTTCGCTTCCTCGGCCTCGATGTCGCTGCGGCGCACATAGGTGCGTTTCTTGCGCACCTCGACATTGATCGAGCGCGCGGTGGCGGTGCGGCCGGTGCCCGATTTCACCTTCAGCTCGGCCTTGCTCTTGCGCTTGAGGGTAATCTTGCGCGGGCCGCTCGTTTCATCCTTCTTGCCGTGGCTGGAGCGCAACGAGTCGAGCAGTTTCATCTTGTCGTCATCGGAAATCGGATCGTTTTCATCCTTTACAACCACGCCGGCATCGCGCAGTTGCTCGAGCAGCTTGTCGACAGAGACTCCGACGAGTTCTGAGAGTTGTTTTACAGTGGCTTTTGACATCTTTTCGATCCTGATTCTGGTGTTGACTGCGCTTCCGGCCTATCCGTCCACGCACAGTTTTGCGGATACGATCCGCGCTGGCGGCGTTCAGCCGCCGGTCTTTTCGTCGCTCTCGACCTTCGTTTCGACGGTTTCGCCTTCTTCGGCCGTCTCAGCAGCGGGCTCTTCGGAGGCGCTTTCGCCCTCTTCCCCTTCGGCAGCGTCGGTCGCTTCCGCTTCGGCGGCAGCCTCGGCCTCGGCCTGCTCCGCCTCGGCGAACCAATGCTCGCGCGCCTTCATGATCAGTTCGGCAGCCTCCTGCTCCGCCACACCGCCCATTTCCTCCAGTTCATCGACGGCCAGTTCGGCCAGGTCGTCGAAGGTCTTGATATCCTGGGCTTCCAGCTTGTCGGCCAGTTCGTCGGTCATGCCCTCGATCTCGCGGATGCTGGTCTCGCCGTCGAATTCGGGGTGCTCCTCGCTGGCGATGGCCATGGTTAGCAGGGCATCGCGGGCGCGGCCGCGCAGCTCGTCTACAATCTCTTCATCGAACTCCTCGATCTCCAGCAGTTCGGACTTGGGCACATAGGCCACTTCGTCGATGGTGGTAAGTCCTTCCTGCACGAGGATCATGGCGATCTCTTCGTCCACATCCAGGTTGTTCATGAACAAGTCGAGCAGCTTGCGGGTTTCGGTCTCGCTCTTCTCCTCGGCCTCTTCCTCGCTCATGATGTTGAGGCGCCAGCCGGTGAGCTGACTCGCCAGCTTGATGTTCTGGCCGCCACGGCCAATGGCCTGGGACAGCTTTTCCTCCGGCACTGCGATGTCCATCACCCCGGCTTCCTCGTCGATGACGATGGAGGTAACTTCCGCCGGTTGCATCGCGTTGACCACGAACTGGGCCGGGTTCTCATCCCACAGAATGATGTCGACCCGCTCGCCGGCCAGTTCGTTGGACACCGACTGCACGCGCGAGCCGCGCATGCCGACGCAGGCGCCAACCGGGTCGAGACGCGGATCGTTGCTCTTGACCGCGATCTTGGCGCGCAGCCCGGGGTCGCGCGCCGCGGCGAGGATCTCGATCAGGCCCTGACCGACCTCGGGCACTTCCAGCTTGAACAGCTCGACGAGGAATTCCGGTGCGGTGCGGCTGATGAACAGCTGAGGGCCGCGCGGCTCGGTGGCCACCTTGTAAAGATAGCCACGAATACGATCGCCGGGACGCACCGATTCGCGGGGGATCATGTTCTCGCGCGGGATAAAGCCCTCGGCATTCTCGCCGAGGTCCACATAGACATTGCCCCGTTCGACCCGCTTGACCTGCCCCATCACCAGTGAGCCCTCGCGGTCGCGGTAGGCATCGATGACCTTCTGGCGCTCGGCTTCGCGCACCTTCTGCACGATGACTTGCTTGGCGGTCTGGGCCGCAATACGACCGAACTCGACGGACTCGATCTGCTCCTCGATGAAATCGCCAACCTGGATATCCGGGTCGTCGAGGCGCGCGGCTTCCAGGGTGATCTGGCGCAGCGGCTCTTCCAGAGAACCATCCTCGCCCGGCTCGACCACTTCCCAGCGACGGTAGGTGTCGTAATGGCCGGTCTTGCGGTCGATGTCGACACGGACATCGATTTCCTTCTGCTGTTTCTTGCGCGTGGCCGTGGCCAGCGCCGCTTCGATGGCTTCGAAGATCACTTCACGGTCCACGCCTTTCTCGTTGGATACCGTGTCAGCAACTAACAGGATTTCTTTGTTTTCCATGATGGTTCTCTTGAAGAGTTAGACTTGATCGACCAGATGCGCTCGTGCGATGTCCGGCCAGGGTAGTTCATGCAATTCGTTGTCGACCTCGATCAGCACCCGGTCGTCCTCGACGCCGCGAAGCTGCCCGGTGTAATTGCGCCGCCCCATCTGCGGCACCGCCAGCTTGATCTTGGCCCGCAGCCCGACAAAGCGCCGGTAGTCGTCCAGCTTGAACAGCGGCCGATCCAGTCCGGGCGACGACACTTCGAGGCTGTAGCGGTGCCCGATCGGATCCTCGACATCGAGCAACGCGCTGAGCTGGTGACTCACCTGGGCGCAGTCGTCGATGTTGACGCCGCCGGGCTTGTCGATATAGACACGCAGCACGCCATTGTGATCGCTGCCGACGAACTCGGTACCGACCAGTTCAAAGCCCATGCTCTCGATCACGGGTTCGAACAAGGCATTGAAATCCAGCATGACAATCTCCTGATCGACAAGGCTTTGCAGCAATAAAAAAGGCCCGTATAGGGCCTCTTTCTCCATCGAACCCGCCTCGGCCGGTTCGGCAAATCGAGTGCAACAACGCGGTGACGGAATCGCTTCCGCAACTCGCCCGTGTCGGTTGCCCTGTACGCAGTCTCTGTCGAAACCTGCTTGGACTTCTGCAACTCATTGATTCTCCAATGAAATACCAGAAGCCCGGAATTTGGTAGCGGGGGCAGGATTTGAACCTACGACCTTCGGGTTATGAGCCCGACGAGCTACCAAGCTGCTCCACCCCGCATCAGAGGAGCGAGATTTTAATCATGTTGCACGCGGAATACAAGC
>WGBK01000385.1 GCA_015494335.1 Gammaproteobacteria bacterium
CCGTGCTCCCGAGTCGCCGCCCAGATCGGTATTGACGCGGATCTGGCCGACGCTGGCGCTGAGGCGTTGCGACAGGCTGCCAAGCCGTTTCTCCACCTGACCCAGCCAGTCGCGCAGGTTGTCTGCGCGGGCGTAGAACTGGGCCTGGGGCTCGGCGGGGTCCTGCAGTCTTTTCAGGTAGTTCTTCAGCGCCTTCAATCCCTTGCGGTATTCGCCCTCGGTGGAGGGCAGCATCCAGGAATCGTTGCTGAAGTTGAACTGCGGCTCGGCGATGATCAGATCCTTGTCTTCCACCGACTGGGATTGCGAGCGGCTGAAGTCGTTGCGCAGCGATCGGGTAAGGTCGCGTACCTGTACCAGCACGCCGAACTCCCAGTTCGGCATGTTGTCGAGCCAGACGCCGGGCGGCAGCTTGTCGTTGCTGATGTATCCCCCGGGCTTGTCGAGCAGGGTCTCCATCAGGTGAATCAGGGTGGCGGTGGTCGGGCTGCCGACGGTGATGCGCTGGTTGTTCTCCGGCGCCATGTTGCGGGTGACCTCGTCGATATCGAAGGGATCCGGCTCGAAGCTCCAGTAGATGCCGAGCAGGATCCACAGCAACAGCAGCAATCCGCCCGCGGCGGTTGCGGCTTGCAGCCATGACTTGTGTTCGCGCCAGTCCCGGATCCACAGGGCGGCACGATCGAGAAGGTTCGGGGTGTTCGGGTTCATGCGGGTAGTCCTTGCAACGGCATTGGGCTGGCATTATAACAGTCCGTCGGGCGCGCGCCTGAAATCTCCTCGTCAAACCCAAGGAATCGGTCCCATGAAAATCGTCAAGTATCTCCTGCTGGCCCTCGGCTCGCTGCTATTGTTGTTCGTCATCGGCCTGGGCATCTTCATCGCCACCTTCGATGCCAATGCCTACAAGCAGGAGCTTTCCAGCCTGGTGTTGCAGAAGACCGGTCGCGAACTGGAGTTCGAGGGCGATGTCGGGCTGACCTTCTACCCGTCCCTGGGCATGAAACTGGGCGCGCTGCGTTTCGCCAATGCGCCGGGCTTCGGCGACCGGCCCATGCTTGCGGTCGAGCAGGCCAGCGTCAGTGTGGATCTGTTGTCGCTGCTGCGCCTGCAGCCGGAGATCGCCCAACTGGTGCTCGATGGCCTGCAACTGGACCTCGCGCGCAATCGCCAGGGCAAGACCAACTGGGACGACCTGTTGCCGGCGCAATCCGCCGAAGCCGGGGAACAGCCCTCGCAAGCGCTGCCCCCGGCCAATGACAGCCTGCAGCTGGCCGGCGTGTTCGGTGGTCTCGACCTGAGCCGCGGCGATATTCGCTGGCGCGACGAGCAGGCCGGCATCGAGTACGAGATCAGCGATCTGAACCTGAAAACCGGGCGCATCGAGGAAGGTCGGGATTTTCCGTTGCAGCTATCCCTGCGCCTGCGCGGCAAGGATGGCCTGAAAGCGGGCATTCGCTTCGACAGCCTGGCGCGGCTGGAGCAGAAGGCCCTGCGCCTGGCGGCGATAAAGCTCGATGTCGAGGCTGCCGGCGGTCCTCTGCCGGTGGACAAGGCCTTGTTGAAAATCGGTGGCGATCTCGGATTCGCTCTGCCGACGCAGCAGTTGTCGGTGCAGGGCTTCAGTCTCGATGCCAGCAGCGAAGGCGGCCTCCTGCGCAGCCTGCAGGCCCGGCTCGGCGGTGATATCGGCTTCGATCTGAAGCAGCAGCGCCTGACCGTGGCAGGCCTGTCTCTGGAAACCGATCTTTCCGGAGACGCTCTGCCCGCGGGCAACCTAAAGACCCGGCTCTCTTCCAGCGAATTGAACCTCGTGTTGCCACAGCGTTCCCTGCGCCTGGATGGCCTGCAGCTGGCCATCGACGAACAGCGCTTGGAGGGCTTTGTCGATGTGCGCGATTATGCCCGGCCGGCTGTACGCTTCGAGCTTCAGGGCAAGCTGCTGGACCTGGACCGGATCACCGGCTACCAGCCCGGACAGGCCACGCCCGAAGCCGGCCCGCAGGCCGCGGAACCGGCCGAGGATGTCCGCATTGCCCTGCCCATGGAGCTGCTGCGCAAGCTGGAACTCGACGGCAAGCTGGCCATCGGCGAGATCCGCGTCCACGGTCTGAAGCTGCAGGACGCCTCGCTGCGCGTGCAGGCGAAACAGGGGCAGATCGCCGTCGAGCCGATTCGCCTGGCGCTCTACGACGGCAAGCTGCAGGGCAGCGCCCGTCTCGATGTGCGGGGCAAGCAGCCGAGCTATACGGTGAAGCAGACCCTGGAGGGCTTCCGGATCGGAGCCTTCCTGCAGGATTTCATGCAGGATGACAAGATCAGCGGGCTTGCCTTTGTCGATCTCGACCTCGGCACCGGTGGCGAATGGCTCAGCGAGCTGAAGAAAAACCTCAACGGCCGCCTGTCGATGAAGGTCGAGGATGGCGCCTTCAAGGGCCTCAACCTGAGATACGAAATCGATCGCGCCCGCGCCCGACTCAAGCGCGAACCGGAGCCGCCGAAGCAAATGCAGAAGACCGATTTCTCGGCTCTGTCCGTGAGCGCCGAGATCCGCAACGGCGTGGTCTACTCCGATGACCTGGAGATC
>WGBK01000386.1 GCA_015494335.1 Gammaproteobacteria bacterium
GAGGAGAACCAGGCCTTTTTCGAGTACCACCTGCCCGATCACATGAAGTACTACAAGTTCGCCAACCGGGATTACCTGGACCTGGCGCACAAGGCCGGCTTCAACCACTCGGCCGAACCGATCGTGATGGAGCTGTACTCGGAGACCATGCAGAAGTTCAAGCTGGCAGGGCAGGGGCTCTATGACGGCCCGCTGCCGAACACGGATATCGACCGGGAGCGCCTGTCGCGCTATTTCGATCCACTGCCCTTCTACCACAAGCCGCTGGAACAGGAAGCCATCTGCGAGGAGGACTACCCCTTCCACGCCTTCACCCAGCGGCCGATGATGATGTACCACAGCTGGGATTCGCAGAATGCCTGGCTGCGCCAGATCATCGCGCGCAACTTCCTCTACATGAACCGGCGCCAGGCCGAGTCGATGGGGATCGAGGACGAATCCTGGATCTGGGTGGAGTCGCACAACGGCAAGATCCGCTGCCAGGTCAAGCTGATGGAAGGCGTCGAATCCAACTCGGTGTGGACCTGGAACGCCATCGGCAAGCAGAAGGGCGCCTGGGGGCTCGACGAAAACGCCAACGAGAGTTCCGAAGGCTTCCTGATGAACCACCTGATCTCCGAGCTGCTGCCGGCGAAGCAGGGCCAGCGCGAGCTGACCAATTCCGACCCGGTTACCGGTCAGGCGGCCTGGTACGACCTGCGGGTGCGCATCTATCCGGCGGCAAAGGGCGAAACCGGCGTCTGGCCGCAGTTCGACCCGGTGCGCAAGCTGCCGGGTTACCAGGGGATCCTCGACAAGATCCGCTATCACACCCATGCACCGGTGCGCCTCACGCGCTCCCTGTGCGACATCCTGACGAGAGGGCAGAAATAATGCGCCTGGGACTGGTAATCGACCTCGATGTCTGCGTCGGCTGCAACGCCTGCGCGGTTTCCTGCAAGCAGTGGAACACCTCCGGAACCACCGGACCGCTGACCGACTACGCCCCCTACAGCAAGGACCCGAGCGGAGTCTGGTTCAACCGAATCCGTAACTTCGAGATCGGGGATTATCCGAACAACAAGACGGTGCATTTCCCGATGTCCTGCATGCATTGCGAGGATGCCGCCTGTGTTACCGTCTGCCCGACCGGCGCTTCCTACAAGCGCAAGGAAGACGGCATCGTGCTGGTGGACCAGGACAAGTGCATGGGCTGCAACTACTGCTCCTGGGCCTGTCCCTACGGCGCGCGCGAACTCGACCGTGAGGACGGCACGATGAAGAAATGCACCCTGTGCATCGACCGCATCTACGACAAGAACCTCGCGCCGGAGGACCGCCAGCCCACCTGCGTCATCACCTGTCCGGCCCATGCGCGCCATTTCGGCGATTTCGACGACCCCAATTCCAACGTCAACAAGCTGGTGCGCGAGCGCGGCGGCAATGCCCTGATGCCCGAGCTGGGCTATCGCCCGACCAACATGTACCTGCCGCCGCGCGCGGTGCGTCAGGAGCCGACCGTTCAGAAGGAAAGCATCATCGGCAAGGTCAGGGACTGGGTCAATCGTTCCATCGCGCGCTAGTCGCTGTTCAACTCATTCGGAGAAATCCATGCATCCCGCATTGTCCGTCATCTTCTTCACCGTCATCTCCGGCGCCGGCTACGGCCTGATGACCCTGCTCATCATCAGCATCGTGCTCGGCATCGACGGCGGCATGAATCACCAGCAGGTTATGGTCACCGCCCTGGTCTCGCTGGGGCTGATTTCCGCTGGCCTGCTGTCGTCGAGCTTCCATCTCGCCAATCCGAAGAATGCCTGGCGCTCGATGAGCCGCTTCCGTACCTCCTGGCTGTCGCGCGAGGCGGTGCTGGCAATCACCTTCTATCCCTTCACCTTCCTGTGGCTGTTGCAGTGGTATCTGGGCCACGGCCTGGACAACCGCTGGACGCTGCTGCTCACGGTGCTGGTGTTCATGGGATCGGTGATGGTCAACTTCGCCACCGGCATGCTCTACGCCACGCTGAAGACCATCCCGCAGTGGAATACTTCGCTCACCCCGGCCAATTTCATGATGCTCGGGCTGATGCTGGGCAGCCTGCTGCTGACCACGATCCGCTACTATTTCGGCCTGCCGGTGGAACAGCTGCTGATCATCAACCTCGGCTTCATCGCCACCGCCGGCACCCTAAAGCTGATGTACTTCTTCTGGGTCGGCAAGCCTCATGGGCCGAGCATCAACACCGCCACCATGTTCACCCGCGCCACCGTGCGGCTGTTCGATGTCGGCCATACCTCGGGCACCTTCCTCACCGACGAGTTCGGCTACCAGGTGGCGCGCTATCGCATCATGCTGCTGCGCTACGCCGTCTATCTGTGTGCCTTCATCATCCCCGGCGTGTTCCTGCCCTACAGCGACAGCTTCGACAGCGCCCTGACGCTGAGCCTGATCGCCATTCTCGGGGTCTTCATCGAGCGCTGGCTGTTCTTCGCCGAGGCGCGTCACGTCGTCACCCTGTACCACGGCAACCAGCGGGTCTGATCGTTCCCGGGATTGCGATAGTCGGTAGCCGGGCTTTCAGCCCGGCTTTTCCGTTCCGCTATCGGAATCCAGCAGGAACCTCGGGCCGCTGCCCTCGCGAGCGGCGCGGTCATCGGGGTTGTAGAGGGCGCAGCGGTCCAGGGACAGGCAGCCGCAGCCGATGCAACCGTCGAGGCGGTCGCGCAGGCGGGTCATCAGGTCGATGCGTCGCTGCAGTTCGGAGCGGAAATCCCGGCTCAGTCGCTCCCAGTCCCGTCGGTTCGGGGTCCGTGCCTCGGGCAGGGATTGCAGCCGCCGGCGGATCTCGTCGAGGGAGAAACCCAGTTGCTGGGTGATCAGGATGAAGGACAAGCGGCGGATATCGGATGGGCGAAAGCGGCGATGACCGCTGGGACTGCGCCCGGGCTGCACCAGGCCCTGCTCCTCGTAGAAGCGAATCGCGGATACGGCCAGACCGGTGCGCCGGGAGACCTCGCCGATGCTCAGGAAATCGGGATTCTTCATGATCGAAAAAAGTTGTTGACCTCAAGTAATCTTGAGCTTTTATCCTTGTGCCGGCAAGTCCAGCAAACCAACAACAGGAGAAGATCATGAACCCCATCCGTATCGAGCACGTCAACCTGACCGTTTCAAAACCGAAGGAAACCGCAAGCAGGCTGTGCCGCCTTTTCGACTGGGAGATCCGCTGGCAGGGACCGTCGCCGGCCGGCGGTTACACCGTTCATGTCGGCAGCGAACGGGATTATCTGTCACTCTACGAGCCGCCGGGAGGCCTTGATCGGAGCAGGGCGCCGTCCATGAGCGAAGCGGGCTTCAACCATGTGGGCGTGGAGGTGGAAGACCTGGACGAGATCGAACGGCGGGTACGGGAAGAGGGTTTCACGCCGCGCGATTTCGATGACTATGATCCGGGACGCCGGTTCTATTTCACCGACGACAACGGCATCGATTTCGAAGTGGTGGAATACGCCCGAGAATCGCTCAGCGGCCGCCGTGCTTCATGATGCGGGCCTTGTCGCGTGACCAGTCGCGGTCCTTCTGCGCGGCGCGCTTGTCATGCAGTTTCTTGCCCTTGGCGACGCCGATGGTGAGCTTGGCGCGGCCGCGGTGCCAGTGGGCATCGAGGGCGATCAGGGTGTAGCCCTTGCGCTCGACCAGGCCCTCGAGCCGGTCGATCTCGTTGCGATGGGCCAGCAGCTTGCGCACGCGGGTGGGCTCGGCTCGCACATGGGTGGAGGCCGAGGTCAGCGGCGCGATATGGGCGCCGGAGAGCCACAGCTCGCCGTTCTTGATGAAGACATAGCTCTCCTGCAGCTGCAGCTTCTTCTCGCGCAGGCTCTTGACCTCCCAGCCCTGCAGCTCGATGCCGACCTCGAGGGTTTCCTCGATGAAGAACTCGAAGCGCGCCGCCTTGTTGACGGCAATGGTATTGTCCGGCCCCTTCTGTTTCTTCTTCTTGCCCATGTCTGGCACTGTGCTCGCGTGAAAGCGCGTATTGTCCAGGCTTGCAGCCGGGAACACAAGCTGCCAAAAGACCTCAGTTATCCAAGTTTCCAGGTACTGGATGAGGCTGGGATCGTGTCTGCTCGGAAAACCTCGGCGTCATGGATGACGGCGTGGAGCCTGCATGGATGTATTTATGGCGTTTTTCCGAGCAGACACGACCCCATACCGGATTTCGATGATGGAGACTCTGCAAGCCGCGAAGCGGCGCTTTCAATTTGCAGCCCCAGACAGTAGTATTCCCTCCCTCGAAACGCGGCCTCCGCGCATCGATTCAAGGTGGCCGGTATCGGTCCCCTCGCGACAATCAACTGCAAACCCCGCCAGGCCCGGAAGGGAGCAACGGTAGCAGGGACATTGGGCGCCGGGGTGTGGCTGGTGCCGGTCACCTTGAATCGATGTGCCGGGCCAGCCCCGCCGGTACCGAACAGAGACTGACTTGGCTTTCCCGATCCTTCACTGCAATGCCACCGCCTCGAGGTCGCGCCGATGAGCTACCAGGTGCTCGCGCGCAAGTGGCGACCGCGCAACTTCAGCGAGATGGTGGGGCAGCAGCATGTGCTGCAGGCCCTGGTCAATGCCCTGGATGCCGAGCGGCTGCACCATGCCTACCTGTTCACCGGCACCCGCGGCGTCGGCAAGACGACCATCGCACGCATCTTTTCCAAGTCCCTCAACTGCGAGCGGGGCATCAGCTCGAAACCCTGCGGCGAGTGCGCCTCCTGTGTCGAGATCGACGAGGGCCGCAGCGTCGATCTGATCGAGATCGACGCCGCCTCGCGCACCGGCGTGGACGACATGCGCGAACTGCTCGACAATGTGCAGTATGCGCCCAGCCGCAGCCGCTTCAAGGTGTATCTCATCGATGAGGTGCACATGCTCTCCAAGCACAGCTTCAATGCCTTGCTGAAGACGCTGGAAGAGCCGCCGCCCCATGTGAAATTCCTGCTCGCCACCACCGATCCGCAGAAGCTGCCGGTGACGGTGCTGTCGCGCTGCCTGCAGTTCAACCTCAAGCGCATGTCGCCGCAACAGATCCGCGAGCACCTGGCCGCCCTGCTGCAGCAGGAAGGGGTGGAAGCCGATGACGATGCCCTGCGCCTGCTCGCCCATGCCGCCGACGGCAGCATGCGCGACGCCCTGAGCCTGCTCGACCAGGCCATCGCCTACGGCGGCGGCGAGGTTCGGTCCGCTGCCGTCGAGTCCATGCTGGGCGTGATCTCGCGGGATTTCCTGATCCGCCTGCTCGAGGCCGTCGTCGATCAGGATGCCCAGGCGCTGATCGACGAGACCCGCCAGCTGATCGAACGCAACCCGGACTATCGCCGCGTCGCCGCCGATCTGCTCGATGTCCTGCACCAGATGGCCCTGTATCGCTCGCCGGCCGCTATCGAGCCCGAGGACGAGTTGATGAAAGCGCCGATCATGGCTTGTGCGGAGCGGCTTTCGCCGGAGGAAATCCAGCTCTATTACCAGATCCTGCTGCAGGGTCGGGGGGATCTCGAACTCAGCCCGGATGAGGCCACCGGCTTCGAGATGCTGATGCTGCGCCTGCTGGCCTTCTCGCCGCAATCGCAAGGTCAGGCCCCGGCGGAAAAAAAAAGTCCGCAAGACGCCCGCTGAGCCCGGCAACCCCGCCGCAGGCGAAGCCTGAGCGGAAAACAGCTGCGCCGAAACCCCGAATCCTATCGCCTTCGCCAGCCGACGAGGAACCCCCGCTGGCGGAACCGCCGCCGGGGTTCGGGGAGGACGAACCCGCTTCGCCTCCCGTGCCGCCCCGGCCGCGTCCCCCCGAGGAGGTACCGCAAGCACCGAAACCGAAACCGGAACCCGCAGCCGAAAAAGGCCCGCCACCGGCCAGCGACGAACTGGGCTGGTCCGGGCTGGCCCAGCGCCTGCAACTCGACAGCATGGCGCGTCAGGTAGCCCTCAACAGTGTCGTTACCGCCTGGGCCGACGGGCGTCTTGAACTGGGTCTGCTACCGGA
>WGBK01000387.1 GCA_015494335.1 Gammaproteobacteria bacterium
CTTGCAGGGTTCCCATCTCTTCCGCCAGGGTCGGCTGATAGCCTACTGCGGAGGGCATGCGACCGAGCAGTGCCGATACCTCGGTCCCGGCCAGGGGATAACGGTAGATATTGTCGATGAACATCAGTACGTCGCGGCCTTCGTCGCGGAAGTACTCGGCCATGGTCAGACCGGTGAGGGCGACGCGCAGGCGGTTGCCGGGCGGCTCGTTCATCTGGCCGTAGACCAGTGCCACCTTGTCGAGTACGCCGCCTTCCTGCATCTCGTGGTAGAAATCGTTGCCCTCGCGGGTCCGCTCGCCGACGCCGGCGAACACCGAGAAGCCGGAGTGCTCGACCGCGATGTTGCGGATCAGCTCCATCAGGGTCACGGTCTTGCCCACGCCGGCGCCGCCGAACAGGCCGACCTTGCCGCCCTTTGCGATGGGCATGATCAGGTCGATGACCTTGATGCCGGTTTCGAGAATCTCGGTCTGGGTGGACTGCTCGTCGTAGGCGGGCGGCTTGCGGTGGATCGGCCAGGTTTCCTCGGCGCCGATCGGGCCGGCCTCGTCGACCGGGCGGCCGAGCACGTCCATGATGCGTCCAAGGGTCTTCTGGCCCACGGGCACCTGAATCGGAGTACCGGTGTTGAGCACGGAGAGACCGCGGCGCAGGCCTTCGGAGGGGCCCATGGCGATGGTGCGCACCACGCCGTCGCCCAGCTGTTGCTGTACCTCCAGTGTCAGATCATCGGCATCGGTGATCTTCAGTGCGTCGTGGACCTTGGGTACAGAGTCACGAGGAAATTCCACATCGACGACTGCGCCGATTACTTCCACGATGGTTCCAGTACTCATGTTCGATTCCTCTTAAACTAAAAGTGTATTTCTGAATTTCGGTAGCTTGGCCGGCCGATCAGACCGCGGCCGCGCCGCTGACGATCTCGCTGATCTCCTGCGTGATCGCCGCCTGGCGTTCCTTGTTGTAGATCAGCTGCAGCTCCTTGATCAACTCGCCGGCGTTGTCGGTGGCGCTCTTCATCGCGATCATCCGCGCCGCCATCTCGCAGGCCACGTTTTCGACCACCGACTTGTACACCAGCGACTCGATGTAGCGGTTGAGCAGGCCGTCGAGCACCTCGCGGGAATCCGGCTCGTAGATGTAGTCCCAGTAGTGCTTCAGCTCGTCGTCCTCGGCCGGCTGCACCGGCACCAGGCGGGTGATCTCCGGCTGCTGGGTCATGGTGTTGACGAATTCGTTGGAGGCCAGGTGGATCTCGTCGATCTCGCCCTGCTCGTAGGCCTTGAGCAGCACCTGTACCGGGCCGATCACATCGTTGATTTCCGGGCGATCGCCGAGATGGCTGGCCTCGGCCACGATCTCGGCGCCGAGGCGCTTGAAGAAGCCCAGGCCCTTGCCGCCGAAGGTGACCACGCTGAATTCCACCTTCTGCTGCTGCCAGTCGGAGAGGCGGTTCAGCACCTGTTTGAACAGGTTGATGTTGAGGCCGCCGCAGAGTCCGCGATCGGTGGTGATGACGATCAGGCCGACGCGCTTCGCCGGACGCTCGATCAGGAACGGGTGCTTGTATTCCGGGTGCGCGTTGGCCAGGTGACCCACCACCGAGCGGATCTTGTCGGCATAGGGCCGCGCTGCGAGCATGCGATCCTGGGCGCGGCGCATCTTGCTGGCCGCGACCATTTCCATGGCCTTGGTGATCTTGGCCGTGTTCTGCACACTCTTGATCTTGCCGCGTATCTCTTTAGCGCCTGCCATAGTCTCTATTCTCGCCGGTTAGCCCGTTTCAGTCTCAGTAAACGCCGTTGGCCTTGAAATCCTCGACCAGCTTGCGCAGCTCGGCGGCGATCTCGTCGTTGTAGTCGCCGGTCTCGTTGATGCGGTCGAGCAGCTCGGGGAACTTGGACTTGGCGTGGGCATGCAGGGCCGCCTCGAAATCCACGACCTTGTTGACCTCGACATCGTCGAGATAGCCTTCGTTGGCGGCGAACAGCGAAACCGCCATCTCGGCCACCGACAGCGGCGTGTACTGCGGCTGCTTCATCAGCTCGGTGACGCGCTGGCCGCGCTCCAGCTGCTTGCGGGTGGCTTCGTCGAGATCGGAGGCGAACTGGGAGAAGGCCGCCAGCTCGCGGTACTGGGCCAGGGCCAGGCGCACGCCGCCGCCGAGCTTCTTGATGATCTTGGTCTGGGCCGCGCCGCCCACCCGCGACACCGAGAGACCGGCGTTGATGGCGGGCCGGATGCCGGCGTTGAACAGATCGGATTCGAGGAAGATCTGGCCGTCGGTGATCGAGATCACGTTGGTGGGCACGAAGGCCGACACGTCCCCGGCCTGGGTCTCGATGATCGGCAGGGCAGTGAGCGAGCCGGTCTTACCCTTGACGCCGGAACGCTTTTCCACTTCGCGCTCGTTGATCCGCGCGGCGCGCTCGAGCAGCCGGGAGTGGAGATAGAAGACGTCGCCGGGATAGGCTTCACGCCCGGGCGGACGACGTAGCAGCAGGGAGACCTGACGGTAGGCCCAGGCCTGCTTGGTGAGATCGTCGTAAACGATCAGGGCATCCTCGCCATGGTCGCGGAAATACTCGCCCATGGTGCAGCCCGAATAGGGCGCCAGGAACTGGAGCGCCGCCGACACCGCCGCCGGCGCGGCCACCACGATGGTGTTGGCCATGGCATCGTGCTCTTCGAGCTTGCGCACGATCTGGGCGATGGTGGAGTTCTTCTGCCCCACCGCCACGTAGATGCATTTGATGCCGCTGTCCTTCTGGTTGATGATGGTGTCCACCGCGATGGCGGTCTTGCCGGTCTGGCGGTCGCCGATGATCAGCTCCCGCTGCCCCCGCCCGATGGGCACCATGGAGTCGATGGCCTTGATGCCGGTCTGCACCGGCTGGTCCACCGATTTCCGGGTGATGACGCCCGGCGCGATCTGCTCCAGCGGCGAGCTGAGCTTGCATCCCACCGGCCCCTTGCCGTCCATGGGATTGCCCAGGGTGTCCACCACCCGGCCCAGCAGCTCGGGACCCACCGGAACCTCCAGCACGCGGCCGGTGCACTTCACCGGGTCGCCCTCGGAGATGTGCTTGTAGTCGCCCAGCACCACGGCGCCCACCGAGTCGCGCTCCAGGTTGAGCGCCAGGCCATAGGTGTTGCCGGGGAACTCCAGCATCTCGTAGGACATGGCGTCCTCGAGACCGTGAATACGCACGATGCCGTCGGAGATGGCGGTGACCGTGCCTTCGTTGTGAGCTTCCGCCCGGACTTCGAACTGCTCGATCTTCTGCTTGATC
>WGBK01000388.1 GCA_015494335.1 Gammaproteobacteria bacterium
ACCGAGCCAGGCTTCGAACAGGTCTCCCAGAACGAACAAGACCCGGGCCTGGGCGGCCCGGGTCTCGAGGAAGTCGATGAACAGGCGGGTTCGCTGCGGTTGCTGCCGATCCAGGTGCAGATCGGAAACGAACAGGATCTCGCCGTCGTCCACCGCTGCTCGTTCGCCCTACTTGCGGCGAATGGTCTTGATGGTGACCGTCTCCAGCGGCACGTCCTGATGGCCGCCCTTGTTACCGGTCTGCACCGCGGCAATCTTGTCCACCACGTCCATGCCATCGACCACCTTGCCGAACACCGCGTAGCCCCAGCCCTGCATGGTTTCGCTGCGGAAGTTGAGGAAGTCGTTGTCCTTCAGGTTGATGAAGAACTGGGAAGTGGCCGAATGCGGGTCGTTGGTGCGGGCCATGGCGATGGTGCCGCGATCGTTCTTCAGGCCGTTGTTGGCCTCGTTCTCGATCGGTGCTCGCTTGCTCGGCTTGTCGCGCATGTCGGCGGTCAGTCCGCCGCCCTGGATCATGAAGCCGGGAATGACGCGGTGGAAGATGGTGTCGTCGAAGTATCCGTCATCGACATAGGCCAGGAAGTTGGCGACGGTGTTGGGCGCGTTTTTCGCGTCCAGTTCGACGCTGATATTCCCCAGGTTCGTCTCGATGACGACGACCGGGTTTTCGCTGTTTTCAGTACTCATGTTTTTTTCGCCTTTGACAGTAGTAAATAGAACCAATGACAAGATGGCCGCCAGTACGACGGACAGTGACTTGATATGCTGTTTCATTCGGCAATCCCGTGTCGTTGCTTTGTCCAATGGCCTGCATTCTACCCGATTTGCCCGCACTCGTGCACGATTTTGGAGCAGGCTTCCGGGCCTTTGCCGGCAGTGCATTTTGGCCGGCTGTGGATTACACTGACGGGCTTCGCGACCGCTTCGAACCGAACTGCCATGCTAAAGATTCACAACAGCCTGACCCGCCAGAAAGAGCCCTTCCAGCCCATCGAGGAGGGCCGGGTGCGCATGTATGTCTGCGGCATGACGGTCTACGACTACTGCCATATCGGGCATGCGCGGGTACTGGTGGTGTTCGATGTGGTGTACCGCTTCCTGCGTCATCTCGGCTACGAGGTGACCTACATCCGCAACATCACCGATATCGACGACAAGATCATCCAGCGCGCACTGGAGAACGGCGAGGATTTTCACCAGCTGACGCGCCGCTTCATCGACGCCATGCACGAGGATGCCGATGCCCTCGGCGTACTGCGCCCGAGCAACGAACCCCGGGCCACCGATCACATCGACAGCATCCTGCGCATGATCGAGGGTCTGATCGAGCGCGGTTGCGCCTATCGCGCCGACAACGGCGATGTCTATTTCTCGGTAGCCAGCTTCCCCGACTACGGCAAGCTGTCGGGCAAGCGCCTCGAGGATCTGCGCGCCGGCGAGCGGGTCGAGGTGGACCCCTACAAGCGCGATCCGCTGGATTTCGTGCTGTGGAAGGCCGCAAAGCCCGACGAACCGCAATGGTCCTCGCCCTGGGGCGCGGGGCGGCCCGGCTGGCACATCGAGTGCTCGGCCATGTCTACCGAGATGCTCGGGCCGCATTTCGATATCCACGGCGGCGGGCAGGATCTGCAGTTCCCGCACCACGAGAACGAGATCGCCCAGAGCGAATGCTGCACCGGCGAAACCTTCGTCAACTACTGGATGCACAATGGCTTCGTGCGCGTCAACGAGGAGAAGATGTCCAAGTCCCTCGGCAACTTCTTCACCCTGCGCGACGTGATGAAGGAATACCGCGCCGAGGAAATCCGCTATTTCATTCTCGGCAGTCATTACCGCAGTCCGCTCAACTACTCGGAACAACAGCTGGACCTGGCGCGTGCCGGGCTCGACCGGCTGTATAACGCGCTGCTCGATGTCGAGCCTGTCGAGCCACCGGCGGAAAGCGAGTATCGCAAGCGCTTCGAGGCGGCCCTGTGCGACGATTTCAACACCGCCGATGCGCTGGCGGTGCTGTTCGACCTGACCCGCGAGCTGAACAAGGCCAAGGACGAGGCACGGGACGACGCGCCGGCTCTGGCCGGCCTGTTGCGCCAGCTCGGCGGTATCATCGGCCTGCTGCAGGAAGATCCCGCCGGGTATCTTCAGTCGGCAATCGGCGAACAGGGCATTTCGGACGAGGAGGTCGAGGCACTGGTGGCCGAACGGAGCGAAGCGAAGAAGAATCGTGACTGGGGGCGGGCCGACGCGATCCGCGAGCAGCTTACCGAGGCCGGCATTCAGCTCGAGGATGGCCCCGAGGGTACGCGCTGGAAGCGGGGCTGACCGCGGCTCAGTCGGATTCGGCGGAAAATCCCCGCAGCAGCGGCAACAGAATGGCGGGCAGATCCTCCACCGTCTTCTGACGCGCCAGCCGGTCGCAGGCCTGCAACAGGGCCTTGCGCTCATCGGCCGCGAGCGCATCCAGCCGCTGTTTCCAGTCGCCCGGCTGCAGCCGGATCGGTTCGCGCCAGGCATGGGTGCGCTGTTCCAGTTGCTGCAACAGCCAGCCGAAGCGCGCGATCAGCACGAAGGGCAGGTTGCGGTCCCGTGACGGGCCGATGCAGACTTCCCAGCGCCCGCCGGCGAGCGTGCTGAGACGGGTTTTCTGCAACTGCTCGCTGCCGAACCAGGCGCTGCCCAGGCCGGCCAACCCGCCGATCACGGCGCCGGCCATCAGGCTGTGGCCGAGCAGTCCGGCGTCGATCACCGCGCCTGCGCCGGCACCGGATGCGGCGGCGGAAGCCATCAGTTGCCGCCGGTCCATTCCCCACAGCTGCCACTGGCTCTGGTCCAGCAGGTCGCCGGGCATGTCCAGCTCTTTCCCTTCGATGTTGCCCTGACGGTAACGGTACAGCTCCAGCAGTTCGCCGAAGGCCTGTTGTTCGCCTTTCAGCAGTTGCCTGCGATAGCCTTGCTGAACCTCCTTGCGCGCCAGCGGGATCAGCTTGCGATCGATCACCTTGCGGCAGACCTGCAGCGTTACCGCCTGGTCGAGCCACAGCGCCAGCCGGGTGGCGGCCTGCTGCAGCCGCTGTTCTGGCTCGCGTTCGATCTCCCGGGCGATGGCCTGAAGACGGTCGCCCCAGGCCGGTTGCAGGTGGGCAAAGGCCGACAACAGGTCGGCCTGCAGGCGGGTTTGCGGCAACATCGGGTCGAAGACGCGTACCAGGCGGAAGTACTGCTGCAGGGCCTGTTCCCATTCCGAGACATGCTCCTCGCCCTCGATCGGGTTGATCAGGCCCATGCTGGGCTGGCCGCTCCAGCGCAGAATCTCCATTTCCGCCTCGTACTCGGGGCTGTAGGGACGCGAGCCGTCGACCACATAGAGGATGGCCGCGCCGGCCACGATCGGTCGTAGCAACTCGGTTTCGTCGGGGAAACGCTCGCGGCATTGCGGATCCTCGACCAGAGCCGCCACGGCCGAGGCGCGCTGCTCGGCGCTCGGTGCCTGTTGTTTCAGCCATTCCAGTACGGCCCGTGGGCGCTGGAAGCCGGGGGTGTCGACCAGCCGGTACCGGCCGCCGGCGTTTTCGAAGCTCCAGCTTTCGGAACGGGTGGTGGTGCCGGAACGCGGCGAGATGGCGATACGGTCGTCGCGTGCCAGGGTCGCGACAATCGATGACTTGCCCTTGTTGGGGTGGCCGACGACGGCGAATACCGGTTCCTGCGGATTCGATGGGGTCATGTGTTCGGTCTCCAGCGCAGTACCCGCCAGCCGTCGAGGGTACTCGCGAAACGCCGCCATTCGTCGAGGTGTTCCGCGCGGGGCGGCCGCAGTCCGGCTTCGTTCCAGTCCAGCGGCAACAGCAGGCCGTGGCGATCGCGCAGGCGGTCCCCGAGTTCGGCCAGCGGCGGCTCCCAGGCGCGCACGATGACCACCAGCGGGCGGTCATTCGGCAGATCCTGCGGCTCGGGCTGCGGAGCCGTGGGCAGGCTGGCGGCCCATTCGGTCGGCAGCCAGGCGGCATCGATCCACAGCGCACCGGGCGGTGCCTGGTCGACCATTCCGGGCAGATCCGGGGCAGGATGGGCCGGGGTCGCTGTCCGCACCGCTTCGGCCTTGTGCAGGCTTCGCTGCAGATGGCGCGAGGCCCAGGCGGCGAGCAGCAGCCGGGGCAACAGGGCATAGCAAAGTTGTGCGGCAAGCAGAAAACGCCACCAGTCGTTGAGCGCGCGGGCCTCGCCGAGGCGGTTGCCCCGGCTCTGCTGCAGCCATTCCAGCGTGGGTTGGGCCGTCTCCCAGAAGTACCAGGGACGGGCCAGTATTTCCAGCCAGGGTTGCAGGTCGGCAGCCTGCAGCAGGGTGCTACGCCAGACGAAATGCAGATCCGTGAACAGCAACAACAGGGTAAAGGCGGCGAGGTTGCCAAGGCTGAAGCCGACAGCCAGCCACTGCCCGGCATAGAACAGCCACCAGAAACCGTCACCGCGTATGCGCCACTGGCGCAAGCGCTGCTTCCATTCGGCCGGCAGCAGCGGAAGATGCTGCCACAACAGACGCATTGCGGCGTCCTTCCGTCGCAGCAGGGCGCTCAGGCTCAACAGCAGGGTCAGCAGGGGCAACAGGGCCAACAGCATCAGCACCGCCAGCAGATTGACCTGACCGCGCGCGTCGCCGGCCAGCAGCGGCCAGCCGAGCAGCAGGCCGGCGAGCAGACCCAGCAGCAGGAAGATCCAGCGGATCGTGGCCGGGGATACGGATGAGGGGCGGTTCGGCAAGGGCGTGGTTTCCTCGAACTGAAGGCGCGGCATTATCGCCGAAGGCCGCCGGCTTTGCACCTGCCGGCCAGGCTTTGATACAGCCATATGAATGCTGACGGCATACCGCCAAAGGGGGCGGAAATTCGCGCAAATGGTCGATTGACGGGGTTTTGCGATCTGCGTAGAATACCGCGCCTTGTCGATCTCGATCGGCGGATCGGGGTGTAGCGCAGCCTGGTAGCGCAACTGCTTTGGGAGCAGTGGGTCGGGGGTTCGAATCCCTCCACCCCGACCAGAACGGACAGGGATTCTTGAGGCGGTTGCCCGGCAACATGAACCGCTTCGTTTGTGATCATGCGCCCGTAGCTCATCTGGATAGAGCATCGGCCTTTGAGCACATGCCCGGCACTTGGCTCGCGGGCATGTACCAGGAGCCTTCATGGGGAAACGGAACCCATGAAGTGGATCGCACTGTATCGGGGAAACCTTAACAGGTCACGCTGATGGCAATCCCGAGGAAACCTTTGGTCGCCCCATCCGTTGGTGTAGAATTCGCAGGATGCACCACACCAAGGAAAAGGGTGACCTGGGCGTTTTGAAGGCTCAACTGGACCTGTTCGAACAGGGGTATCTGGTACTGAACCCCCTGACCGAGCATGCACCGTTCGATCTGGTGGCATATCGGGAGGGCAGGTTCCTGAGAATACAGGTCAAGTACAAGTCGCTTGACCGGACTGGAGGCATCACGGTTCATTTCCGCTCCTGTTGGGCGGATCGCCACGGAACCCATGTGAAGCCGATCGACAAGACCGAGGTCGATCTGTTCTGCATCTACTGTCCGGACACCGACGAGTGCTATTATCTGGCCCCGGGCGACTACAATCGTTCGGTGACCTTGAGGGTAGAAACGCCGCGGAACAACCAGGCACGCCGGATTCGGCGCGCGAGTGACTTCCGAAGGGTTCCGTAGAGACTATACGTGCGACACCTGAGACGGTGAAGAGATAGTCCAGACCACAAACCCGGAAACGGGGCGTTGAAAGGCGTAGTGGTAAGCTAAGCCGAGGGTAGCAGGTTCGAATCCTGCCGGGCGTGCCAAGTACTGCAGTATCAAGAAGTTTTAATATGGTGGGCGTAGCTCAGTTGGTAGAGCACAAGATTGTGGCTCTTGTGGTCGTGGGTTCGATTCCCATCGTCCACCCCATATTCCGGAACCGGCCCGCGGTCTGACCGCGGGCCGGACCCGATCCTCGGGGCGGCTCGTGCTGCCGCATCCGTTGCATCAAAACGGCAATCGGAGTTGTCCATCAAGTCAGAATAGCCCCAGACGAAAAACCATTGTTGCCGCGTTCGACTCCGGTCGGCGCAAGACTGCGAAAGTGGCGGAATTGGTAGACGCGCTGGATTTAGGTTCCAGTGGGGCAACCCGTGAGAGTTCGAGTCTCTCCTTTCGCACCATATTCATCCACCCCCTAATCATCACGAGTTTTCAACATGCAAGTATCCATCGAAACCCTGGAAGGTCTGCAACGCAAGATGACCGTATCGCTGCCCGCCGACCAGGTCGACAGCGCCATCGACAAGAAGCTGAAGGAAATCAGCCGAACCGTCCGCCTCGACGGCTTCCGCCCTGGCAAGGTGCCGGTCAGCGTGGTCAAGCAGAAGTACGGCCCGGCCGTTCGCGAGGAAGTCATCGGCGAGCTGATCGAGTCCTCCTACCGTGATGCGCTTGTGCAGGAGAAGCTGCGTCCCGCCGGTCCGCCGACCATCGAGCCGGTGGAGAGCGAGGACAAGAAGACGCTGGATTTCGCCGCTACCTTCGAGGTTTACCCGGAAGTCGAGCATGTCGAGCTGGAAAGCGTCGAGGTCGAGCGGCCGGTGGTCGAGATCACCGAAGCGGATATCGACAAGATGATCGACAAGCTGCGCGAACAGCGCCGCGAGTGGGTCGAGGTGGATCGCGAGGCGAAGGAAGGTGACCAGGTGATCGTCGATTTCGAGGGCAGCATCGATGGCGAGGCCTTTGCCGGCGGCAGCGGCGAGGACATGGAGGTGGAACTGGGTGCCGGACGCATGCTCAAGGAGTTCGAGGAAGGACTGGTCGGCATGAAGAAAGGCGAGGAAAAGACCGTGGACGTGACCTTCCCCGAGGACTACCACGGCAAGGAAGTGGCCGGCAAGACCGCCCAGTTCAAGCTCAAGGTGAAGCAGGTTGCCGAGCCGAAGCTGCCGGAGCTGGACGAGGAACTGATCAAGTCCTTCGGCGTCGAAAGCGGCGAGATCGAGGATTTCCGCAAGGACGTCAAGGCCAACATGGAGAAGGAGCTGGCCAACAAGATCAAGGTCAAGGTCAAGAACGCGGTGATGGATGCACTGCTGGAGAAGAACGATGTCGAAACCCCGAGCGCGATGGTGGCCGAGGAGATCCGCAACCTGAAGCTGCAGATGCTGCAGAACATGGGCCAGGATCCGGCCAAGGCCGATCTCTCCACGCTGCCCGACGAGCTGTTCAAGGAAGAGGCCGAGAAGCGCGTCAAGCTGGGCCTGCTGGTCGGCGCGCTGATCAAGAGCGAGGGCATGAGCACCGATCCGGAGCGCTTCCGCGAAACCCTCGAGGATCTGGCTTCCGCCTACGAGGATCCGCAGCAGGTTATCGAATACTACAGCAAGAATGCCGACGCCCGTACCAGCCTCGAAGGCCTGGTGCTGGAAGACCAGGTGGTCGACCTGATCCTCGACAAGGCCAAGGTCAGCGAGCAATCCCTCGGCTTCGAGGAAATGATGAACCAACCGGGCTGAGCCCAAGGAGACCGACCCCATGTCCCGATTCGACAACAGCGCAAACCCGCTACCGCCCCAGGCCAACCTGGTGCCGATGGTGGTGGAGCAGAGCTCGCGCGGCGAGCGCGCCTACGACATCTACTCTCGCCTGCTCAAGGAGCGGGTGATCTTCGTGGTGGGCCAGATCGAGGACCACATGGCCAACCTGATCGTGGCCCAGCTGCTGTACCTGGAGTCGGAAAATCCCGACAAGGATATCTCGCTGTACATCAACAGCCCGGGCGGCGTGGTCACCGCGGGCCTGGCGATCTACGACACCATGCAGTTCATCAAGCCCGATGTCAGCACCCTGTGCATCGGCCAGGCCGCCAGCATGGGCGCTATCCTGCTTGCTGGCGGTGCCGCCGGCAAGCGCTACGGCCTGCCGCACTCGCGGGTCATGATTCACCAGCCCCTGGGTGGATTTCAGGGCCAGGCGACCGATTTCGAGATCCACGCCAAGGAAATCCTGGCCACCCGCGATCGCCTCAATGCGCTGCTCGCCCAGCATACCGGCAAGGACATCAAGACCATCGCCGAGGACACCGAGCGCGACAATTTCATGAGTGCCGAGGAATCGGTCGAATACGGTCTCATCGACCAGGTGCTGAGTTCGCGCTCCCAACCCGAGGAGTGATCCGCCCCTCGGGACCGGATACCCGACGCATTGTGGGTGGTTGTCTGCGCCACAAGCGTCTACTATCATCGGTACGAACAACGCTAGCGATACTGGATTCCTGCAATGAGTGACGACAAGACCAAGGGCAAAGACGAAAAACTGCTGTACTGTTCCTTCTGCGGCAAGAGTCAGCACGAGGTCAAGAAGCTCATTGCCGGCCCGTCGGTGTTCATCTGCGACGAATGCGTCGACCTGTGCAACGACATCATCCGCGAGGAAATCCAGGAAAAGAGCGATACCGACAAGTCCAAGCTGCCGACGCCGCACGAGATCAACCAGGTGCTCGATGACTATGTCATCGGCCAGGCGCGGGCAAAGAAGGTATTGTCGGTTGCCGTCTACAACCACTACAAGCGGCTCGAGGTCGGTCACGTCAAGGACGAGATCGAGCTGTCCAAGTCCAATATCCTGCTGATCGGCCCCACCGGCTCGGGCAAGACCCTGCTGGCGGAAACCCTGGCGCGCCTGCTCAATGTGCCCTTTACCATTGCAGACGCCACCACCCTGACCGAGGCCGGCTATGTCGGCGAGGATGTCGAGAACATCATCCAGAAGCTGTTGCAGAAATGCGACTACGATGTCGAGAAGGCCCAGACCGGCATCGTCTACATCGACGAGATCGACAAGATCTCGCGCAAGTCCGACAACCCCTCCATCACCCGCGATGTCTCGGGCGAGGGTGTGCAGCAGGCCTTGCTCAAGCTGATCGAGGGCACCATCGCCTCGGTACCGCCCCAGGGCGGGCGCAAGCATCCGCAGCAGGAGTTCCTGCAGGTGGACACCAGCAAGATCCTGTTCATCTGCGGCGGTGCCTTCGCCGGTCTCGACAAGGTCATCAAGGATCGCTCCGAGAAGGGCGGCATCGGCTTCTCCGCCGACGTCAAGGCCAAGGAGGAGGATCGTCTGTTCGGCGAGGTCATCTCCGAGGTGGAGCCGGAAGACCTGATCAAGTACGGCCTGATTCCCGAGTTCGTCGGCCGCCTGCCCGTGGTGGCGACCCTCGAGGAGCTCGACGAGGATGCGCTGATCCGCATTCTCACCGAGCCGAAGAACGCGATCACCAAGCAATACCAGAAAATGTTCGAGATCGAGGGCTGCGACATCGAGTTCCGTCCCGACGCCCTGCGCGCCGTGGCCCGCAAGGCGATGCAGCGCAAGACCGGCGCACGCGGCCTGCGCACCATTCTGGAGAATGTGCTGCTCGACATCATGTACGACCTGCCGACGATGGAAAATGTCAGCAAGGTGGTCATCGACGCCGCCGTAATCGAGGGCGATGCCCAGCCCTACATCATCTACGAGGGTGGCGAGATGCAGCGCGCTGCATCGGACTGACGATCTTCCGGGTGGGCGTGGCAACGCCGCCTGATCGCCGCCATTGGGGTTGATTTTCGCGTTTTCAACCCCATTTAACCCTCAATCGAAAACCTACTGAGGTCACTATGTCAGATCAGGAAAGCACCCCACTCACCGAAAGCAATCCCCAGCTCGTGCCGGTTCTGCCGCTGCGCGACGTGGTGGTGTACCCCCACATGGTCATCCCGCTGTTCGTCGGTCGCGAGAAGTCGATCGAGGCGCTGGATGCCGCAATGAGCGACAACAAGAAGATCCTGTTGCTCGCCCAGAAGAATGCCGAGGTCGACGATCCGAAACCGGAAGACCTGTACAGCATCGGCACCCTGTCCACCATCCTGCAGATGCTGAAGCTGCCCGATGGTACCATCAAGGTGCTGGTCGAAGGCGGCGAGCGCGTGCAGGTCGAGAGCATGCTCGAGACCAACGGCTACTACTCCGCCTCGGTGCAACCGCTGGAGAGTGCCGGCGCGATCGACGATCGCGAGGCCGAGGTCTTGATCCGCTCCGTGCTCAACCTGTTCGACCAGTATGTCAAGCTGAACAAGAAGGTGCCGCCGGAGATCCTCACCTCCCTGTCCGGCATCGACGATCCGAGCCGTCTCGCCGATACCATCTCCGCGCACATGTCGCTGAAGCTCGACGAGAAGCAGGAAATCCTCGAGATCCGCGATCCGCGCGCCCGCCTCGAACACATCATGAGCAAGATTGAGGGCGAGATCGACCTGATGCACATCGAGAAGCGCATCCGCGGTCGCGTCAAGCAGCAGATGGAGAAGAGCCAGCGCGAGTACTATCTCAACGAGCAGATGAAGGCGATCCAGAAGGAACTGGGCGAGATGGACGACACCCCGAACGAGATCGAGGAACTCGAGCGCAAGATCGAGGAGTCGGGCATGTCGAAGGAAGCCCGCGAAAAGGCCGAGTCCGAACTCAACAAGCTCAAGATGATGTCGCCGATGTCGGCCGAGGCCACCGTCGTGCGCAACTACATCGACTGGCTGGTGAGCGTGCCCTGGAAGAAGAAATCCAAGATTCGCCGCGACCTGGCGCGCGCCGAAGCCGTGCTCGAGGCCGATCACTACGGTCTGGAGAAGGTCAAGGAACGCATCCTCGAATACCTTGCGGTGCAGCAGCGCGTGAAGAAGCTGAAAGGCCCGATCCTGTGCCTGGTCGGCCCGCCCGGCGTTGGCAAGACCTCGCTCGGTCGCTCCATCGCGCGCGCCACAAACCGCAAGTTCGTGCGCATGTCCCTCGGCGGTGTGCGCGACGAGTCCGAGATCCGTGGTCACCGTCGTACCTATATCGGTTCGATGCCCGGCAAGATCATCCAGAACCTTTCCAAGGTGAAGGTGCGCAATCCGCTGTTCCTGCTCGACGAGATCGACAAGATGGCGATGGACTTCCGCGGCGATCCGGCCTCGGCGCTGCTCGAGGTGCTGGACCCGGAACAGAACTCGACCTTCAACGATCACTACCTGGAAGTCGATTTCGACCTGTCCGATGTGATGTTCGTGGCCACCGCCAACTCGATGAACATCCCCGGTCCGCTGCTGGACCGCATGGAGGTCATCCGCATTCCCGGCTATACCGAGGACGAGAAGCTGAACATCGCCCTGCGCTACCTGATTCCGAAACAGGTGCGCGAAAACGGTCTCAAGGAAGACGAGATCCACATCACCGAAAGCGCGGTACGCGACATCATCCGTCACTATACCCGCGAGGCGGGTGTCCGCGGCCTCGAACGCGAGATCGCCAAGATCTGCCGCAAGGTGGTCAAGGATGTGCTGCTCAAGCCGGTGAAGAAGAAGGTCACGGTCAGCTCGCGCAACATCGAGAAGTATCTCGGCGTCAAGCGCTTCCGCTACGGCAAGGCCGACGAAAGAGACCAGATCGGACAGGTTACCGGCCTGGCCTGGACCGAAGTCGGTGGCGAACTGCTGACCATCGAGGCCGCGGTGGTGCCCGGCAAGGGCAAGTTCATCTACACCGGCCAGCTCGGCGATGTGATGAAGGAGTCCATCCAGGCGGCGTTGACGGTCGTGCGCAGTCGTGCCTCGGTGCTCGGCATCCCGGCCGACTTCAACGAGAAGAAGGATATCCACATCCATGTTCCCGAGGGCGCCACGCCCAAGGACGGTCCCAGTGCCGGCATTGGTATGTGCACCGCCCTGGTTTCGGCGCTGACCGATATCCCGGTCAAGGCCGAGGTGGCGATGACCGGCGAGATCACCCTGCGAGGCGAGGTATTGCCGATCGGCGGTCTCAAGGAGAAGCTGCTGGCGGCCCACCGCGGCGGCATCACCACGGTGATCATCCCGCAGGAGAACGAGAAGGACCTGGTGGAGATTCCGAAGAACATCAAGGACAAGCTGAAGATCATCCCGGTACGCTGGATCGATGAGGTGCTGGACATTGCGCTGGCCCATCGCCCGACCCCGCTGGCCGACACGCCCGAAGCCGCTCCTGCGGCCGACAAGGCGAAGAAGGCCAAGAAGAGCGGAACCGGCGTCAGGGCGCACTAGAAAGCCGTTTGTCAAGCCTTCGATGGCCCTGGAAGAGCCTTTCTGTACTCTTCCGGGGCCTTTTTATTGCGGGGGCTGACAAAACCGTAAAGTTTTTGCCTGAAACGCTTATTTTCGGTTGACCCTCCTGCCGCCGATTGGTATAAATTCGCGCTCAAAGCCGAGGGTGGTATTCGTAGGGCTGCGGCAGGGAGGTACCAACCATGGTCGCAGCAGCTTCTTGTATTCGTATCACGACTCACAAGATTTGCTCGATATAAACTCACTAACCAATGGATAAAACGAATGAATAAATCAGAACTCATCGAAGCCGTGGCCAGCGCCGCTGACCTCAACAAAGCCGATGCTGCACGCGCCGTTGACGGTGTGATCGCAGCCGTTACCGAAGCCCTCAAGGCCGGTGATCAGGTCACCATCGTTGGCTTTGGAACCTTTTTGGTTCGCAAGCGCGAAGCTCGCACTGGTCGCAACCCGCGCACCGGCGAAACCATCCAGATTGCCGCTTCCAATGTCCCCGCATTTAAGGCTGGCAAAGCTCTGAAAGACGCTGTAAACTAGCGCGCCTTTGCAGGACCCGGGTGCTTAGCTCAGCTGGGAGAGCATCGCCCTTACAAGGCGAGGGTCGCAGGTTCGATCCCTGCAGCACCCACCAAACTGGAGTGGTAGTTCAGTTGGTTAGAATACCGGCCTGTCACGCCGGGGGTCGCGGGTTCGAGTCCCGTCCACTCCGCCAACACAATAAAGCGCTCCAGTCGGAGCGCTTTATTTTTTTGTGCCCATGGATTTCTTTCGCCGCGGCAGCGTCCAAAGCTGATAAAATCCCGTCACCTTACCGATTTCAAGACCCGTCATGCTACAGGCTATCAGAGACAAGACTTCAGGCTGGATTGCCTACCTCATCATTGGACTCATCAGCGTGCCCTTTGCGCTCTGGGGCATCAACTCCTACCTGGGAGGCGGTGAGGAACAGCCCGCTGCCGTGGTCAACGGCAACGAGATCAGCGCCCGTGACCTGGACCAGGCCTACGCGCGCTATCGCGAGCGTCTGCTGCAGGTCTTCGGCGGCAAGCTGCCGGATATCTTTCAGGACGAGAATGTCGTCAAGGAACAGGTCCTGTCGCAGCTGATCGAAGAACGCGTGCTCATCGACTATATCGAGGAGCAGGGGTACCGGGTCGGCCCAAAGGCTCTTTTCCGCGAGATAGCAAAGATTCCGTCCTTCCAGAAGGATGGGCGTTTCGACAAGGAGCTGTATCAGGCCCAATTGCGCTCTCAAGGCTACAGCCCGGCCCTGTTCGAGCTGGAGTTGCGCCGCCAGTTGGAAATGAAACAACCCGAAAACGGCATCAAGCTGTCCGCCCTGGTGCCGGCCGTGGCCGTAGACCAGGCCCTGGCCCTGCAGCAGGAAAAGCGCAAACTGCGACTGCTGACCATCCCGGCGCGTACGGATTCGGTTGAGGTCAGTGATCAGGAGATCGAGGATTTCTACCAGAAGCAGAGTGGCCGTTTCATGCAGCCTGCCCGGGTCAAGCTGGATTACATCGAGCTGAATCTCGATACGGTCAAGCAGGGCATCGATGTTGATGAAAACGCGCTGCGCCAGCGCTACGAGGAGCAACGCGAGCAGTTGACCACGCCGGAAACCCGCGAGGCCCGGCACATCCTGATCACCGTGCCCGACGGTGCCGATGATGCGACCGTGGAAGCCGCGCGCCAGAAACTGCTCGATCTGAAGAAGCGCATCGATGCCGGCGAGGATTTCGCCGCCCTGGCCCGGGAATTCTCCCAGGATCCCGGGTCAGCTGCCGATGGCGGCTCACTCGGCGAAGTGGAAAAGGGCATGATGGTCAAGCCCTTCGAGGATGCGCTTTTTGCCCTGCAGCCGGGGCAGGTCAGCGATCTGGTGCGTACCCAGTTCGGTTGGCATCTGATTCGCCTCGACGGCATCAATCCGGGCGGCACCCAGACCTTCGAGGAGGTGCGCGATCGTCTTGCCGACGAGATCAAGACCGAAAAGGCCGAGGCACAGATCTACGACCTCGCCGAGACCCTGGCCAACATCGGCTACGAGGAACCGGATTCCCTGCAGCCTGCGGCCGACCAGCTGGGCTTGCCGATCCGTACCACCGACTGGTTTACCCGCAGTCAGGGGCAGGGGCTGGCTGCAAACGAGAAGATCCGCCAGGTCGCCTTTTCCGAGGATGTGCTGAACCAGAAACGCAACAGTGATCTGATCGAACTGGGCGAAAACAATGTGGCCATCGTTCATCTCAATGCCCACGAGCCGGAAAAGCTCAAGCAGCTGGACGAGGTGCGCAACCAGATCGTTGTGCTGTTGAAGAAGCAGAAGGCCAGGGAGCAGGCCCAGCAGACCGGTCAGCAACTGCTGGAGAAGATTCGCAAGGGCGAACTCGATCTGCAGCAGGCCGCCGAGCAGTCGGGCGGTGAATTGAAGGAGGTCGGTGCCGTGGCGCGTGACGACAACTCCATTGTGCCGGAACTTCGCGCAGCCGCCTTTGCCATGCCGAAGCCGGAAGACGGCAAGCCGCGCTTCCAGGGCGTGGCCGGTGTCAACGGCGACTACAGCATCATCGAGCTGGACCAGGTCGATGTCGATGCTTCCGCGATTACCGACGAAGCTCGTCAGAACCTGCTCAAGAAGATGCGCGCCGAAGCCGGCAACTATGACTATCAGGCCTTTATCAAGGCCCTGGTCGAGCAGGCTGAGATTCAGCGCACGCCGGTCAAGGAACTGCAGTAGGCAGATCCAGCTCCCAACCCGGACGGTCCTCTGAGAAGGCCGCCACCGGTTCAACCGGTGGCGGCTTTTTCTTGTCCGATTGCGCAAAGACTGTCGGGGAGTGCTCGAAACGCCTGTCAGCACGGTGCGACGGGGTCGCTTGAGTTGGGTGAAATCACCCATCAACTGCGTGATTTGACGCAGAATGACCGTTTCTTCTCCTGTTATAACCCCCTAAATTATTGAAACAAAAGCAAATTGTGAACTGGAATAAGAATTGCTGAATATGCTGATTGATTCATAAACCAGAGGGTTTGAAGCATGACGAAGATGCAATTTATTCCGCTGCTGCTGTGCGGCAGTCTCACTACGCAGGCCTGGGCGGCAGATGATGAAAATGACATCCCTACCGTCGAAGTGATTGCTGAAAGAATCAGCGAAGTCAGCGTTGAGGAAGTCAAGTCGGCCGATCTGGCCGAGGCGCTAACGAAAAAAGTCGCCGGCATTTCGCTGGTGCGGCGCAGCGGCATTGCCAATGACATCATCCTGCGAGGTCAGAAGAAGGATAATATCAATATCCTCGTCGATAACAGCAAGGTGTATGGGGCATGTCCCAACCGCATGGACCCTCCAACATCGCATATCCTGACCAATAACAT
>WGBK01000389.1 GCA_015494335.1 Gammaproteobacteria bacterium
AACTACTTCGTCTATATCTTCGTGGTCGCCTTCCTGTCGGCGGGCATCGGCATGATCAGCGTCGGCTATGTCGCCTGGCTGCTGCTGAACAGCACCTCGCAATTGCCGATGGAGACGCTGGATCAGTTCCTGTGGATCTTCGTGCCCATCATGTACCCCGAGGCCTTTCTGACCGGAGGCGCCATCTCGATCTTCGTCATCTACAAGCCGGAATGGATCGCCACCTTCGACGACCGGCGCTACCTGAGGAACCGCTGACCGGTCCGGAACCAGTCATCAGGACTTGCGGTATTTCTGTACCGAACTGAGTATGCCGCGCAGGATATTGACCTCGTTGCGCGTCAGACCGATGCGCTGATAGAGACGGCGCAGGCGCTTCATCATGTGCCTCGGCTGCGCGGGATCGAGAAAACCCGTGGTGACGAGTACCTGTTCCAGGTGCTCGAAATAGCCTTCCAGTTCACCGGCACTGGCCTTGGGTTCCCGTGGTACATCCATCGGAGGCTGGTTCTCCTGCTGCAAGCGCACGAAGATTTCGTACGCCAGCAGTTGCACCGCCATGGCCAGGTTCAGCGAGCTGTAATCGGGCGCGGTGGGTATCTTGACCGTGTAATGGCAGAACTGCAGCTCCTCGTTGCTCAGGCCGCTGCGCTCGCGGCCAAACACGAGAGAGGCGCGCTGGCCGTCGGCACATTCGCCCAGCATGTCGGCCATCCGTCTCGGAGTGAGTTCGGGCCAGCCGAGACTGCGCGGGCGCGCACTGGAGCCGATCACCAGTTCACTCTCCGCCACGGCCTCGGGCAGAGTATCCACGCGACGGCAGGCATCGAGTATATCCAGCGCTCCCGAAGCCCGCGCGATAGCCGTTTCATCTATACCGCAGCGAGGCGCCACCAGGGTCAGGTGGCACAAGCCCATGTTCTTCATCGCCCGGGCCGTGGCGCCGATATTGCCGGGATGGCTGGTCTCCACCAGCACGATCTGCAGGTCGTCGAGTTTCATGGAGCGGCAGGGTACCGACGACGGGCCGGCAATGCCAGCGCCAGACCCGTATCGATCGCGCAAAACTCCTGAAATCGGCCGCCGCTTTTGCTAGACTGCGCCGCCTTCGCTCGACTTCACCAGGTTCCCCAAGATGCAACCCATGCTCAACATCGCCATCCGCGCCGCCCGTTCCGCCGGCGACTTCATTGCACGCCAGTCCGGCAATATCCCGAACCTGCGCATCGAGGCCAAGACCAGCAACGATTTCGTCAGCGAAGTGGATCGCGAGGCCGAGGCGCGGATCATCGACACCCTGCTCAAGGCCTACCCGGATCATGGCATTCTGGCCGAGGAAGCGGGCAAGCAGAGCGGCGACGGCGAATTCGAGTGGATCATCGACCCCCTCGACGGCACCACCAATTTTCTCCACGGCTTTCCGCATTTCGCCGTTTCCATCGCCCTGCGCCAGGGCGGCCGTCTGCAGCAGGCCGTGATCTACGATCCGATCAAGCAGGAGCTGTTCACCGCCAGCAAGGGCGAGGGCGCAACCCTCAACAACCGCCGCATCCGGGTCAGCAAGCCCAAGACCATCGACGGCGCATTGATCGGCACCGGCTTCCCCTTCCGCGCGCATGAGCACTTCCCGGCCTACCAGGCGATGTTCGCCGAGGTATTCGGCGCCGCCGCGGATATCCGTCGAGCCGGTTCGGCGGCGCTGGACCTGGCCTATGTCGCCGCCGGCCGTCTCGACGGCTTCTGGGAAATCGGCCTGAAGCCCTGGGACATCGCGGCCGGGGCACTGTTGATCCGCGAGGCCGGCGGACTGATCGGCGACTTCTCCGGCGAGGGGCAGTATCTCCAGACCGGCAATGTCGTGGCCGGCAATCCGCGCCTGTTCAACGATCTTGTCGAGCGCCTGCAACCCCATCTGACCCCGGCACTGAAGCAGTAATTCCTTGCGCTCAGGCTTGAATTGCAGGACCGGGAATCCCGTACAATGTACCCCTGATCCAGCTTCGATCCGCCGCCATGCCCCCGTTGCAAGTCAACCACCCGCAGAGCGTCAGCGTCGCCCTGGTTTCGGACACCCACGGCGTGCTGCATCCCGAAATCGAGAACCTGGTACGCGGCTGCGATATCGCCATCCATGCTGGCGACATCTTCGACGGACGCATCCTCGATCGTCTGCAGCCTCGCTCGGGGCGTGTTATCGCCGTCGCCGGAAACAACGACCATGAAGGCGTCTGGCCTGCCGAGCAGCACGATCGCGTCCGCGCCCTGCCCCGGGTTGCGAGTCTCGAGCTGCCCGGCGGCATCGTCAAGATCGAGCACGGCCACGCGCATGACTGGAAAGCCCCCTCACACGACGACCTGCGCGCCGCTCATCCGGAAGCACGGGTTGTAGTATATGGCCACACCCATCGCAAGCTGATCGACGATTACCGCAAGCCCTGGGTCGTCAACCCCGGTGCCGCCGGCGCCACGCGCACCCATGGCGGTCCTTCCTGCATGATCCTGCGGGCTTCGGCCGATCAGTGGCGGATCGAGAGCTTCCGTTTCGACGAGGAGGCTACGCACTCCCATACGAAAGTGGCCACCAGCACGGCCTGAGCCCTGCTCCATAGCGACTGGACATGAAAAGGCGCTCCCTGGAGAGCGCCTTTTCATTGTGTCTGGACCGCCAGCGGCCCAACTGAATCACTGCGAAATCAGTCGTTGACTTCGATTTGATCGAAGACGCCGTTCTTGTCCGTATCCTTCAACTCGATGTGATCACCGATAGCAAGGTTCAGGTTTGCCAAACCCGGTATCGCAGAGACGTCCAGGCTCAACGGCATGCCAAACATGGTTACCGACCCGGTGTTCACATCGAGCTCTTCGATGGCTGCATCAACCTCGTACGTGTAGAGGCTGTCCTTCAACTTCAGCTTGACCACGACCCAGTCACCGCCCTGCTGACGGATCGACAGGCTGGTATAGATCGTGTTGTTGCCACCGTTCAGTTCGGTGACCAGCCGGGACAGTGTCAGGGCTTCGCTAGGCGCGGAGTTCCGATCGTCCTTGAGCAGGCTTTCGGCCGTGATCCCGAAGGAGCGGGTTACGCCATTGCCGAAATCGATGGCCACCGTGGAAGCACTGCTGTCTGCCGCCACAATCCGTGCCTGCATCTCGGCTTCCGCACCTCGAAATTCAACTTTTTCGGCGATCAGGACTGCATTCTCCATGTGCCCCTTGATCTCGAGCTCGACACCATCCTGCAGGGCCAACTGTACGACCGGTGACAGACCGGATGCATCAACCTGTACCCCGTTGACATAGAACTCTCCAGCCGACACGAAGCTGTAGATCACGCCCTGGAGCTCAATCTCACTGTTGGAGGACGGTATCTCTTCACGATCGTCCTGCTCGCCTTCGATTCGGCTTGCCAGAATGCTGCCGCCGTTCTGATAAGTACCCTTGACCTCGACATGCATGCCATCCACCAGATCCGCGGCCTGCATATCCTCGAAACGGGTATTGTCATCAAACACGATCGTCCTGGCATCCAGCAGGAACTGATTGCCGGAAAGCGAAGCAACCGCACCGCGCAACTCGACCTGGGTCTGTCCGGGTACCAGATCACCCTTGCCCTGAATGCGGGTCGCGAGGATCGAGCCATTGGCGTCGATGAAACCGCTGACCTCGACAACCTGATTCATGGCCAGTTGGTCGAAGGCACTGTCCTCGAAGGTGGTCTCGAACTGATCGACGACAATGGACTTGTCCAGCACCGTGAACTGCAACCGCTTGGGGTCACCATTGAACGGAGCCGGGACAGTCTGAATCGGCCCTTCCACCGAATCGTCGTAAACGACTCGAACGGCAGTACCGGTACCATCGCCGTTGTCCTTGGCCTCGAGACGCACCACCATGCCAACGGCCAACAGTTGCTGTGCCTCGGCGGCATTGGCGAAGTCGCGTTGACCATCGATATCGAATTGCGCGGTGTCGATTTCATATTCCACACCGTTGACGAAGATACTGCCGAAGCCGGTCAACACGCCAACCACGATGCCGGTGCCGCTGATGCCCGCGCTTACGATGGCGGAACCACAGGCGGCCAGCGATCCGCTGATGCTCAATATCAGCAACAGTCGGCGCAGCGGGGTTTTCACGAGTTGAGGAATCATGTTCATGATGGGTCTTCCTGGTCGGTCTTTTTCAAATGCAGGTAAATGCCAAAACTGGCATGACAACGATCGTCTGGATCGTCGGTCTCATTTTCGGAAAAATCGGCGTCGACATCCTCGAGCAGCAGTTGCGCTTTCTTGTGGATCTGCTGCTTGAGCTTGGGCAAGGCGCTGCAACGGACATTGATGTTGGAGGCCTTGCGCTGGAACCAGGCATCGGCAGGATCGCTGACCTGGATATTGTGGTCGATGGTTTCGATGAATTCTGCCGTGTCGATGCCGAGAATATTGAGCTTCTGCTCCGAGTCCGTATCAGGCAGAAAGTTCGGGTTGACGAGCTGGATCAGGCCATTGTCGAGAATGCGGATGTTGCCGCTGTCGCGCAGGGCATTGAGCATCGCCACCACCGGCATATCGCCGCTGTAACGCCGTACCAGCCGCGTGAAGGAACCTTCCTCGCCTTCCAGCAGCAGGTCCATCGGTTCGTGATCCGGATCGAGGAATTCCTCGTCGTGCTGCCATCCGGCCAGCACGCGCACGATGCGGTTGAATTTCTTCAGCGAGCGGTCGGTATCGAACTCGATGCTTTCCTTGAGCCGCTTCACTTCCTTGCGGTTGATGCCGGTGATGATCGAGACATTGGAGATGGTCGTCTTCTGGCCCTGTCGCGCTGCCTCCTCGAAGCCGACATCGACATAGACCTTGCGCGCGATATCGGCGAAAGTGCCGTAGGCGACCCCGTTGCGCAACAGGATACGCACCAGGGGCGTCAGGATGCGAATCATCACCAACTGCAGGGATTCAGGTATCAGGCTCATAATCTCTCTCGCACGGACGGGAACGGCGCAAGCGCCCTTAAATGGGATAATATTCCCTTCTATTGAAAAATCAAGGTAACTCCCTGCCTCAAGGACAAACGGATCAAAGCAGCGACTCGATGGTCTCGACGATATTCGGAGCATCCCAGGCCAACGCTCCACGATAACCGAAATGCAACCGCCCCTGTCGATCGATGATGTAGTTGGACGGATAGGCATAGACCTTCCAGTCCCGTACCGCTCGACTGTCTGAATCGAGCAATACATCGAAATTGACCGGTATACGCGCAAGAAAACGACGAATCGCTTCAGGCTGCTCTCCAATATTGACCGCAAGAACACGAAAGGGTTTGCCTTGCAGGCGCCGGACCAGCCGGGTCAGTGACGGGATTTCCTCGATACAGGGTGCGCACCAGGTAGCCCAGAAATTCACCAGCACCACCTCCCCTTTCAGCTCCTCCAGGTTCACATCCCGTCCATCGAGTGTCTTCAGGCGCAGGGGCGGCGGTTCCGGAAAACCCTTGATCGGGTACAGGCTGGGTGCGCGGAAGCTCGATTCCACCTTTTCCCCCACGGGCCTCCACCCCGCCTTCAGTTGTGCAGGCCGATAGCGGGAAAGAAGTTCCATCGCCTGTTTCAGCAGCTGCGGCAAACGCCGACGCATCTCGATATCCACCGGCTTCAGATCTTCGTCTTCACGCTGTTGAAAACCACCGCGGATCCCTCGCATCAGATGGGTGAAAACCGGACTTCCACCCCGCTGCAGCTGTACGGCAATTTCACTGCTTCGTGCATATTTGGTCGAATATTCAGGCATGATCAGATAGATCGGCAAGTTGCTGTAATCGGTTATGGGCAGGTAACCCGCCTGCTCGCCGATCACCACCCTGTCCTGCAACAGGTGTGGAGAAAACAGCAGCAAGCCCGCCAGACGATGCGCCTGTTGTGGGTTCTGTTGCTGCCAGCGATAGGTCATCTTGAGAACCAGCCCCGCACCCCGGCTGTAGGAAAGAATGAAGATTCGCTCGAAACCCAGCCTGGCGGCCCGATCCAGCAACACGATCAGATCGTCTGTATTCACCTCATCGAGGCTCAACCGCCCCGGAGTCAGCATCAATCCCTGATGCAGACGCGGCACCCAAACATCGATGCCAAGATCCGCCAACCCTTCCGCGATAGCGGTATGAGCGGAACCAAGCCCTTCTTCCGAAGGTAACCAGAGTAAAAGTGTGCGCCCTTCTGCACTATTGGTTTCAACACTGATTTCGTCGCCTGAAGGCAATGCGATATTGACTTCCTCGAAAGCATGCAGTGGCAGCACAAAGAGTATCAGGAGGGAGAAGAACAGCAATCTCATGGCGGAACATACGGCAAGACTATCCTGCCATGGTAGCAGATTTGACGGGGTTCCCGTAATCGGCCCCTGCTAACCCTCCATCGCACATGGAGGCCAGGGCAATCGCTACCGGTAGCTCCGCATCTGCCCGACCAGCACGCCGTGGATGGTGACCCTGTCGGCACGGTAGACCATCGGCTCCATCTCGGGATTCTCGGGGATCAGCTTGACCTCGGAGTTGCTGATGCGACGGAAACGCTTGAGCGTGGCCTCGACGCGGTCGATCAACGCGACCACAATCTCGCCGTCATGAGCCACCGGCTGTTTCCTGATGACTACATAATCCCCGTCGAGGATACCGGCATCGATCATCGAATCACCGGTCACACGCAGCGCGAACAGGTCCGGCCCCATGAACATCTCCGCCAGGTTCAGTTCCTGCTGATCCTCGACGGCCTCGATCGGCAATCCGGCGGCGATACGCCCGACCAGGGGAATCACCGGCGGGCTTACCAACGGCAGGTCGACCAGATGAATCCCCCGCGAGTTGTTGTGGGCCCGCTCGATATAGCCCTTGTCTTCCAGCGCCTTGACATAACGATGGATGGTGCCCTGGGACTTGACGCCGATGGCCTGGCCGATTTCCTTGAACTTGGGGGCATAACCGAACTGCGCGATGTAGTTGCGGATGAACTGGAGGGTGTTCTGTTCCTGGGTGGTCAGCATGAGAGTTCTCGGTTTTTTCTCGGAGATGATGCGAGAATAAAACGAGAACCACGGGCTTGCAAGCCCTGTTTCTGTGGACCGGCTCAGCCCGATGCGTTCAAGCCGAGCGGATCCCCGGGATCGATGTGATCCATGAACGGCTTGTCACGGTCCTTGTGCGTGAGCTGGTAGAACAGGCCCATCCAGTTGCCGACCACGGCATCGGCAGTGTCACACCAGGAATTGTTGAGATGTGCGGCGATCTTCGCCTCGGGGAACTCGGGCAAGGGTCCGCCGTTCTTCATCGCCCGTTGAAGATAATAGCGATACTCGTTGAGCACAGCCTGTTCGAAACGGCCGAAATAGTGATCCGGAAACGGCGGGAAGGCCTCGATCTCGCCATCGATATAGCGCAACACCTCGCGCTTGAACTCCTTCAGCAGCGAAATGGTGTCGTATTCCGGGTGCCCCTGGAAGAACACCTGGCGAATGCCGTCCGGGCTGGTGGCCAGATGGACGCAACCGTCGTCCACCTCGTTGACCAGCACGCGCAGTCCGGCCTCCCTGAACTGCTCGGGATAAATGGCATTCCAGCGCGAATGAGGTACCTGGAAGCGGGTATTGATATCTACCGTCAGGGGATGCCGGCGGTCACTGACCACATGCTCGAACACGCCCCATTTCTTGCGCTTCTGGGCGTGGCGCTTCTGCCCGTAACGGAATTCGATCACCGCATGGGTGGCGAGGCAGGAACAGAGGGTGGAGGTGACATTGTTCCAGGCCCAGTCCACGACTTCCTGCAACGGCTGCCAGAAGGGCTGCGTGGAAAGGTCGGGCCCGACCACATTGGCTCCGGTAATGATCAGCGCATCCAGCCCCTGCTCGCGAATCTCGTCGAAGCTCTCGTAGTAGGCATCGATATGTTGCCGCGCCTTCTCGCCGCGCGGGATGCTGTCCAGGGTGAAGGGATGCAGGTAGAACTGGGCGATCGGGTTGCTGTCGCCGACCAGGCGGAAGAATTGCAGCTCGGTGGCCTTCAGCGCCGCGTCGGGCATCATGTTGAGCAGACCGATGTGCAAGTCACGGATGTGCTGGCTCATGGCACGGTCGGGATCGAGGATGCGGATGCCCTCGCCGCGCAGCTTGTCGAACACCGGAAGCCGGTTGTTGGCTACGATCGGCATGTCTCCTCCCTCGCGATGGCGGTTTCGACGAGCTGCAGGAAATCGGACTCGTTGCGCACCTGCGAGACTTCCTCGGAAGTGACCGTGTAGCCCAGCCGGGCGATCTCTTCGTAGCGCGGGATACGCGAATGGAACAGGCGCGGGAACACCCAGCGCGCGAAATCGTCCGGATCCATCTCGGCGGCAAAATCCAGCCCCTGCTCCGTCAGGTACAGCGCCAGGTGTTCGGTGAGGAATTCGGGACGGTAGTAGAGCGGCTTGGGCGCACTGACCGCGCGCTGGATCAGCTTCTGCTCCTCGGCCTCATTGGTGACCTTGATGTAGAGGATCAGCGTGTGCTCGGCCAGCTCCTCCACCAGTCCCGGTTCGTCCAGTTCGCACAGGCTGCCGCCGACATCGTTGACGAAGTGCGGGTAGCCGTAGATCTCCTGCGCCTTGCGAATGAACTCGGGCACATCGCGCATGGTGGCGATCTCAGCCTCGCGGTAGAGGGCCTGGCGCTGGATGAAATCCTCCAGTTCGACGCCACCCCGTTCCGGGTTGCCCAGCTTGCCGACGAAGCTGAGCACCGGACCCAGATCGTCCACCTTGATGTTGTTGCGGATGTAGATCCAGTCCTTGCGCAGCAGTTCGCGCAGGAAGGGCACCTGCATCGCCAGCTGCTTGATCATGTCGAGGATATGCTCGTCGAGATAGCGGGTGCCGATACGGTAGTCGCCGGAATAATGGAACCAGCCGCCGCCGCTCTGACGCAGAAGGGTCGAGATCCAGGACTTGCCGACGCCGGACATGCCGACCAGCGTGACTTTCTTGTGCTCCCACTCTCGGAAGGACTCGGCAGTGAATTTCAAGACGGAACTCCAGAATAAACCGGTTCGAGGCGGAATTATGCCCCATGCGTGCACCATGAGGAACCTCGGTGGGTCTATCCACCCCCTGTTGCAGATTCATCAATGCCCATCTCCATCACACAGGCCTGTGGACAACTGTAATTAATTTCAGGAAAACCATGGGTAGTCCAGCTACACTGGAAATTCACACAATGACAGAGGCAAGAACAATGATAAAACCTGCAGTTGTATCCCTGCTTTCAATGAGTGTAATGGCCTGTGGCGGTAGCGGCGGGGGTGATGGTGGATCCAGTGTAGTGGATCTTGGCATTAGTGCTTCCACTGACGCCAATCACGGCACTTCCTATACCAACGCATCGCGTCCCGATGTATGGATCAACTATTCCAGTCTCACTCTGCCCGGCACAGCCAATCTTCGCGATGCGATTGCTTATCTCGATGCGGATCAGGACGGGAAGACCGATATCTTCATGGCTTCTGGCAAATTTCAATCACAAACTGAGCTTTCACCTGGCAGTATGCTCTATCTGAACAGCGGCAATGACATGACATTCGCTGCTTCAGCTTCATCCTTTCAGAATTCAAGCGCGCCTCCCGCCTCTCATTCGCGTAAAAGTATCGTCGCAGATTTCAATGGCGATGGCCTGGATGATATCTTCATTTTTGACCATGGTTACGACGCCAATCCATACCCTGGAGAGCAGCCGAAACTGGTTATGCAACAATCTGCTGGATTGTTCAGCTGGAGCAAATTGCCGGAAGTCGGCTTCTTCCATGGAGGTGCTGCTGCAGATATCGACAATGATGGTGACATGGATATCTTTGTCGGCGGTTTTTCACCATTCTTTTACATCAACGATGGCATAGGCAACTTCACCAAGAAGACCGACCGCTTCGATGGCAGCATAAGCAAGGTATTCTCGGCCGAGTTGATCGACGTAGACGAAGATGGATTTGTCGATCTTCTGGTTGGAGCACACGAGCGCGATGGCGACATAACCAGTATCTATTGGGGCAGTACGAGTGGATCATACAGTTCGGCAAAGCGCACGGTAATCCCAGCCGTCCAGTATTTTGGTGCTGTTCTCGATTTCGATGCTGAAGATATCGACAATGATGGTGACCGCGATCTATTGATCAATCGGACGCGCGATGGCGATGATGGCCCAGCCAAAGGCTTTTACATGGGACGCACCTTGCAACTGCTGGTCAATAATGGCAATCACAACTTTGTCGATGAAACCGCAATACGCATCGCACAACCTGGCGGAGATGCCGACGACTGGTTCCCATGGTTGCGCGTACAGGATGCGGATGGTGATGGAGACCTTGACCTGGCTTCCGATGACAGGGCAGACGGTGTAGCGTATCTGAATGATGGGATGGGCAATTTCATCAAACAGTAATCGGGGGATGCAGACTGAACATGAAAGGCCGGATATGGATCTGGCCTTTCATGTGAAACGGTCTGAGCGATATTCTGCTCCAGTCCAGTAGGCTCCGCTCGTTCAATGCCTGATCGCGGATAGACTTTATCTTCGCCCAAAGGCTTGACATATCACTCACAATTACATCCGCCCTCTGTGATCAGCAGAACTGTTTCTTGACTCCTGGGCGTCTTCATCCACGAGTCCTGGGATCACCAAGAGCCGCAGCCAGTTCATGAACGCAGGGCTTGTGCCGGCGAATTTCTTCCTCATCGAGTCCCTGCAATTCATAGGGAAACACCAGCCACTCCTCCGTTTCATGGACTACATAATCTGGCTGACGACCGCTGCGGTTGCTGGCCGGGCGGTTCCAGGTCACGGCGACGCGAACATCCCGCGGCATGTTGCGACGCAGTTTCTGCCGCAGCCGTGAAATCACCGCCTGAATGTTGAGTCCACTGGACTGCACGTCATCGACGATCAGCAAGCTGTCTTCGGCGTTCATGTTTTCCCACAGGTATTGGGTGCCGTGCACGCGGATATCGCCGGCATGGTCAATCATCTGCTCGTAGCTGGGCAATCCACGATAGGAGGTGCGCAGCGAGATGTGGTCGCTCGCATGCCCCAGCCAGTCGAAGCAATCCTGCACCACGATACCCACCGGGCTTCCGCCCCGCCACAGGCCCACGATGTAATCCGGCCGAAAGCCGTCCTGCCAAATCTGAATGGCCAGCCGATAGCTGTCGAGCAACTGCTCTTCGGGGCTGATGAAATGTTTGGGGAGATTCTGGTGCATGAGTGACGACAGGAGAAAAGGCGGCAGTATATAATCCCCGGCTTCCACCACCAAGGACAGCGCCAGACCATGGCCGACAAGCTCTACATCTCATCCGGAGAACTGCAGTGCGATGCCTTTCGTCTGGGCGCGCGCATTCTTGCAAGCGGCTTTCGTCCGCGGGCCATCATTGCGCTGTGGCGCGGCGGTACGCCGATCGGCATTGCGGTGCAGGAGTTTCTCGAACATTACGGCGGCGTTCGGGCGGACCACATCGCCATTCGTACCTCGTCCTACAGCGGCATCGAGGACCAGTCCCGCCAGGTGCGTATCCACGGGCTGGGGTACCTGGTCAAGAATCTGAACCGGGACGATCCCCTGCTCATCGTCGACGACGTCTACGATACCGGACGCACCATCGAGGCCCTGATCGACAAGCTGCACCGCGAGTGTCGGCGCAACACGCCCCGCGACATCCGCGTGGCGGTGCCCTTCTACAAGCCGTCGAAGAACGAAACGGAACGTGCGCCCGACTACTACCTGCACGAGACCGAGCGCTGGCTCAAGTTCCCCTACTCCCTCGAGGGTCTGAGCGTCGAGGAAGTGCGGCAGAACCGGCCGGCAGTGTACGAGATCCTCAAACCGGCTCTCGCCGGCAAGTCATCCTAACGCGACGCGAAGGTTCGATAGACGAGCACCCACAGTTCGTAGGCCAGCCACAGCATCAGCAGACCGCCCCCGACGTTGCGCCAGCCGTCGGGCAGCAAGGGCATCGCCACCATGGCAATCATCACGCCCAGCAAGACCCAGAGAAAACGGACATTGAGTGTGGCTCCATCCCTGGAGGAAGCGGACCCTTCGGAATCAGCCGCCTCTTCCTGGTTTTCGGATTGGGGTCGATCTGACATGTTCATCGCTCGCTGGGGCGAAAACGCCCGGTTCGGTTGAAGGCTTCTTCCAGTTCCTTGATGCGCCGCTCGGCCTCGGGCCACAGGCGGCACTCGACCGCATTGATCATCGCCTCGACGACGAACAGGGTGGCGACCCCCGAGTCCCAGCCCGAGGGCGCCTCGATGCGAACCGGAAAACTGAACTCCGCCAGGCCGGCGATCGGCGACAGCCACTGGTCGGAGAACAGCACCAGTCTAACACCCTTGTCATGGGCCAGTTCGGCCAGATTGAGCAGGTCGGCCTCGTAGCGCCGCACATCGAAGATCACCAGCACATCTCCGGATTTCATGTCGAGCAAATGATGGGACCAGAGGCTGACCGCCAGCGGCAGCTTGTAGACGCCACTGCGGATCACCTCGAGGTGGGTGCCCAGGTAATCGGAAAAGGCATGGGTGATGCGCCCGCCAACCAGGTGAACGGCGCGCTCGGGTGCGGACAACAGCTCAACCACCGCATTGAAGTCACGATGATTGATCTGGTTCATCGTGTCCTTGAGGTTCTTCAGCACCGATTCCGCGGAACGGTTGAGGATATGCTCCCGGGGTGCATCCGTCGCCCACTGGCCGTGACGGGCCACCGGGTCGGACAGGGTTTCACTGAGCTCCTGTTTCAGGGCCTTCTGGAAACGCACAAAGCTGTCGAAGCCGATCCGCTTCAGGGTACGCATCACCGTGGGTGTCGATACCTGGCTCATCTTCGACAGCTCGGTGATCGAGACCAGGCCCGACATCGGGTAATTCTCCAGCAGCCGATTGGCGATCTTGCGCTCGGCTGGCTTGAAGTCCTTGTAATGCCGGCGCAGGCGGTCGGCGATGGTTTCTCGGTTTCCGGTCATGCCCCTTCTCTCTGTGCTGGAGTCTTAGCCGCTTCGACAGCTTTCGGCGTCACCGACATATTAAATATTTGACTCGATTTTTTCATCATGTAAATATGTTTACACCGCGCAGATCCCATCTGCGAATTACAACAATCACTCACCAAAGAGGAGCCATTCATGACCAATCGTCGCGATTTCCTGAAGAAAGCCGGCATCGGTGCCGCCGC
>WGBK01000390.1 GCA_015494335.1 Gammaproteobacteria bacterium
TGGCCTGCACGGCTTCGCCGCCGGTCACCAGATCGCGAAAGACCAGACAGATATGGCCGTTGCGGTTGTAGAGCTCCATGAAAACACCTCTATGGACAGGGATACTGTTCAGTCTAGACGAAACAGAGGGATTTGGATTCCGTTTTTCACCCTCTCGGCACTGCGCAGGCAACCCCGGGAGCCATCCGGTTGGGGAGTTCGGAGTTGAATAGCGGTATACTGGGAAAAAGAGGGGTATCCGCATGAATCCATATCGATCCGCGCTGTTGGCGCTGGGAATTGCAGTGGTAGTCACCGGTTGCAGCGAACGGGCGCTCGAGACCGTGCGCAAGGTGACCTATCCACCGGATTTCAATCATGTCTCGCAGAAAAAGCTGCAGGGCACGATGGACCAGTTCGCCTGGTACACGCAACTGTTGCAGAAGAACCTGGACAACCCGCAAATCACGCCGGAGCAACGACTGCAAACGGTGCAGATCCTGAAGAAGATGGACGAGCTGGCCGCGGAACTGGGCTCGCAATCACTGCGCTCTAATCATCGGCAGGTATCCGAGAATATCGATGCCTTCCGTCGCGATATCGCAGCTGCCCGCGAAGGGGTATTGCAGAATCCTCCCGATTACAACAAGGCGCGCGTGGTGCCCGCCTACTGCCTGCGTTGTCATTCCCTGGGGAGAGAAAGAGGGTAAAGACCCGTCAGCGCTCTTCCCTGAGCGCCTGGGGTAGCAAGAGAAGGTCTGGCTTCAGTCAGCCTGCCGACGCAGAAAGGCCGGAATCTCGAGATAGTCGAGACTTTCCTTGTCGGTGGGCACTTCCACCGTGTCACCGGATACCCGCTGACCCTGCTGACGAATATAGGTCGGCGTATCCAGGCCCTCGTAACTGCCCGGCATGGCCGGCTTTTTGGTCTCAGCTACGGCCTCCACCTTCGGTGCTTCCTCCACCGGCGGCTTGCTGGCCTCGATCTTGTCCCGACCCAGTCCGGTGGCCACCAGGGTGACGCGCAGCTCGCCTTCCGGCATCTCGCTGTCGATAACCGTACCTACGATGACATTGGCTTCTTCCGAGGCCTTTTCGGTGATTGCGTTGCCGACCTCGGTGAACTCGCCGATAGACAGATCCATGCCCGCCGTGACATTGACCAGGATGCCCTGGGCGCCGGAGATGTTGATGTCTTCCAGCAGCGGCGAGGAAATGGCCTTCTCGGCCGCCTCACGGGCTCGATGCTCGCCGGTGGCGGTGCCCGATCCCATCATCGACATGCCCATCTCGGACATCACCGAGCGTACATCCGCGAAGTCCACATTGATCAGACCCGGCCGGGTAATCAGTTCGGCAATGCCCTGCACCGCACCGCGCAGTACATCGTCGGCGCTCTTCAGCACGGAAACGAAAGAAGCCTGAGGACCCATCACCTCGAGCAGCTTGTCGTTGGGAATGGTGATCAGGGAATCCACCGAAGCCGACAGTTCCTCGATGCCGATCAGCGCCTGCTTCATGCGCTTCTGGCGTTCCAGCGTGAACGGCTTGGTGACCACGGCCACGGTCAGTATGCCCATTTCCTTGGCGATCTGGGCCACCACCGGCGCGGCGCCGGTGCCGGTGCCGCCGCCCATGCCGGCAGTGATGAACAGCATGTCGCTGCCCTCGATGGCTTCCTGGATCCGTTCACGGTCTTCCATCGCGGCCTGCCTTCCAACCCCGGGATCGGCGCCGGCGCCCAGGCCCTTGGTGATGCTGCTGCCGATCTGGATGGTGGTCTTGGAATCCATCTTCTTCAGCGCCTGGATATCGGTGTTCACGCACATGAACTCGACGCCTTCGATCCCGGACTGGACCATGTGCTGAACAGCGTTGCCGCCGCCACCGCCGATCCCCATCACCTTGATCACCGCATTCTGTGAAAATGCATCCATCAATTCGAACATTGTGTGTCTCCTCTTGCTTTGATTAAAAATTGCCCTGGAACCAGCTCTTCATTCTCTTCCATAGGCTGTCTCCAGAGTTTTCATCCAGCTCGTGGCTGGTGAAACCGCTGCGTTGCTTGTTGCCGAACAGCAACAGGCCAACGCCGGTGGCATGAATCGGATTGCGAATCACGTCCACCAGTCCGTTTACATGCTGCGGCACGCCCAGGCGCACCGGCATGTGGAATATCTCTTCGGCGAGTTCGATCACCCCTTCCATCTTCGAGCTGCCGCCGGTAAGCACGATGCCCGCGGCACAGATCTCCTCGAAACCGGAACGCCGCAGCTCGGCCTGCACCAGGCTCAGCAGCTCCTCGTATCTCGGCTCCACCACCTCGGCCAGGGTCTGGCGCGCCAGGCGGCGCGGCTCGCGATCGCCGACGCTGGGCACCTCGATGCTCTCGTCGGGCGAGGCCAGCTGGCGCAGGGCGCAGGCATACTTGATCTTCAGATCGTTGGCATACTGGGTCGGCGTTCGCAGGGCCACCGCAATGTCGTTGGTCACCTGGTCGCCGGCGATCGGGATCACCGCCGTGTGGCGAATCGCGCCATCGACGAATACCGCGATATCGGTGGTGCCACCGCCGATATCCACCAGGCAGACGCCCAGTTCCTTCTCGTCGTCGGTCAGCACCGCGGCGCTGGAAGCCAGCTGCTCGAGAATGATGTCGTCGACCTCGAGCCCGCAGCGGCGCACGCACTTGACGATGTTCTGCGCCGCGCTGACCGCGCCGGTAACCAGATGCACCCTAGCCTCCAGGCGCACGCCGGACATGCTGATCGGATCGCGTATGCCTTCCTGGTTGTCGATCAGGAATTCCTGCGGCAACACATGCAGGATCTTCTGGTCCGCCGGGATGGCCACCGCCTTGGCCGCATCGATGACCCGGGCCACATCGGTGGGCGTGACTTCCTTGTCCTTGATCGCCACCACGCCGTTGGAGTTGATGCTCTTGACATGGCTACCGGCAATACCGGCGAATACCGACTTGATCTGGCAGCCAGCCATCAGCTCGGCCTCTTCCACCGCGCGCTGTATGGATTGCACGGTGGACTCGATATTGACCACGACCCCTTTTTTCAGACCGCGCGACTGCTGGCTCCCGATGCCGATGATCTCGATCTCGCCATCCGGCATCACCTCACCGACGATCGCGACCACCTTCGAGGTGCCGATATCCAGTCCCACGATCAGGTTGTTGTCAGCCTTCTTAGACATTCCGATGATCTCTTCTGTTGTTGCGAGCATTGGGTTCCTTCGAATCCCGGTTTTTCGGTTGCTTCCAGGCGACGGCGAAACCGTTGCTGTAACGGAAATCGATGACCGCAATGCGATCCTGCTGCGGCGCGATATACTGCGGATAGACGGCCAGGAACTGATCGATCTTCTGTTTCCGCCCGCGGCTTCCGATGCGCAGTTCCATGCCGTTGTCGAAACGCAGACGCAAGGATCCCTTGTCGTCCTCGAGCCATTCGGCGATCTTCAAGCCGGCCTGTTTGAAACGCGGCTTGAGATTTACGTATTTTTCCAGCAACTGACGCGTCAGTTTCGCATAACCGCGAATCAGCGGAAGTTCGCCAAACTCGCGGGCGTCGGCGGGAAACAGTTCACCATTACGGTCGATCAGATGCCGGTCGTCGAAACGTGCCACTGCCATCCGCTCGATCACCTGCAACTGCAGCCGGTTCGGCCAGATGCGACGCACCCGGCTTTCACGCACCCAGGGCATGCCTTCCGTCTTTTGCCGCAGCCCCTTGATGTCCACGGTAAAGAAGCCCTGCCCCAGGTAAGGCTCCAGCAACCGCTGCAGCTTCTCCTGATCCACATGCTCGAAACGCCCCACCAGGCGGATACTGTCGATGGGCAGCCATTGTTCCTTGGGCAGATACCAGACGATCGTCGCCAGCAGCAGCATCATTCCCAGGCTCACGGAAAGCCACGCAGGCGGACGCCACTCGAACAGGGGCGCCGCCGGTTGCTTGCGCATGGCCTGGGGCCGGCTGCGTTTTCCTGACTTCCGCTTGTCGCGCTTCCAGGGCAACATCACTTGCCCCCCTTTTCATCGTTAATGGACAGCTCCAGTAGTTTCAGCACCAGTTGCTGGAAACTCAGTCCAGCCTGACGCGCCGCCATCGGAACCAGGCTGTGATCGGTCATGCCGGGTACCGTGTTCACCTCGATCATCAGAAAACGACCCTGCGGATCGCGCATGAAATCGACCCGCCCCCAGTGCCGCAGATCGCAGATCTCGGCGCAGCGACAGGTCAGCTTGGCCAGCTCGGCTTCTTCTTCCTCGCTCAATCCGCAGGGGCAGTGATACAGGGTGCTGCTGGCGGAATATTTCGCGTCATAGTCGTAGATCTCGTGTGGCGTTTCCACGCAGATGGCCGGCAGAGCCTGGCCATCGATCCAGGTCACGGTATATTCGCCGCCCTCGACCCAGGCCTCGATCATGACGGTTCCATAGTCGCGGGCCAGGTCATAGGCGGCTTCCATTTCGGCCTCCGCTGCCACCTTGCTCATGCCGATGCTCGAGCCTTCCAGTACCGGCTTGACGATGACCGGGTAACCCAGTTCCTCTCCTGCCTGCCTTGCCGACTGCAGGCTGTCCGCGACACGAAACGGCGGGGTTTCGACACCAGCGCCGAGAGCCAGCCGCTTGGTCATCAGCTTGTCCATGGTCACCGCGGAGGCCTTGATGCCATTGCCGACATAGGGCATGCCGGCGGCCTCGAGC
>WGBK01000391.1 GCA_015494335.1 Gammaproteobacteria bacterium
AACAGGCAGCGCGGCTCCACGGAGCAACGCTGGAGATTGAAAGCGACCCGGGCCGGGGCAGTCGCTTCCGCGTCCGTTTCCCAGCCTGGCGCAACCCCCGCAAAAAGGAAAAGCCGCAGAAGATTCTGCGGCTTTGATGAACCACTGAATATCCGAGTGACGACTCAGCGATCAACTGATCGTTACGGCAGCATCATGCCGCGAATGGTGAAGTAGAGTATCGCGGCCATGAAGCCGGAGGCCGGAACCGTCACCAGCCATGCGGCGACGATCTTCATCAAGGCCGAGCGCTTGACCAGCTCCTTGCGGTACACCTTGGCCAAGCGCTTGCGCTCCTTCTTGCTCAGATCCGCCGGCGCGGAATGCTGTTTCAGCTCCTTGATCATGCGCCCCTTCTCGTCGATGGAGGCATGGCGGAAACGCTCGAGGAATTCCTCCACCACGGCCTGATCCTGGCCCTGGTGATGGTCGATAATCTCCTGCTCCATCCGCGCGTAGCTCATCTTCAGGAACTCGCGCAGGAAACCGACGCCGAACACCGCGCCCACGGCAATATGGGTGGAACTGACCGGCAGACCAAGCTGGCTGGCGAGGATAACGGTAATGGCCGCCGCCATGGCTATGGAAAAGGCGCGCATCTGGTCGAGTTCGGTGATCTCGCTACCCACGGTGCGGATCAGCTTGGGCCCGTAGAGGGCCAGACCGATGGCGATACCGATGGCACCCACCAGCATCACCCACAGCGGAATCGCAGCCTTGGTGGCAACACCGCCATGCACGATGGCTTCGTTGATCGCCGCCAGCGGCCCGACGGCATTGGCCACGTCGTTGGCGCCGTGCGCGAAGCTGAGCAGGGCCGCGGCAAAGATCAGCGGCACGGTGAACAGCTTGTTGACCCCCTCCTTGTCGTTGCCGGCCTTGTCGGCGCCCTTGACGATCATCGGCCGCACCAGCAGGTAGATGCCCACGGCAATCAGCAGTCCCACGCCCAGCGCAACCGGGAATTCGACCTTCACCAGTTTCTTCAGCCCCTTGATGATCAGATAGGTCGCAAAGGCCCAGGCCATCAGACCAATCATCACCGGAACCACCCGCTTGGCGGCGGAACGCATGTCCGTGCGATAGGTGATGAAGCGCTTGATCATGTACAGGAAGAAGGCGGCGATGATGCCGCCGAGTACCGGCGAGATAACCCAACTGGCGGCGATCTTGCCCATGGTGCCCCAGTTGGCAATATCCAGTCCGCCGGCCGCGATGCCAGCGCCGAGCACGCCGCCGACGATGGAATGGGTGGTGGAAACGGGTGCGCCCAGATAGGTGGCAATGTTGAGCCAGATGGCGCCGGCCAGCAGCGAGGCCGTCATCAGCCAGACGAAGACATCCTGGTTGGCGATCAGTGCCGGGTCGATGATGCCCTTCTTGATGGTGCTGACCACGTCACCTCCGGCGATCAGCGCTCCGGCGGCCTCGAAGATGGCGGCAATCAGGATCGCGCCGGCCATGGTCAGGGCGCGGGAGCCGACCGCCGGTCCGACATTGTTGGCAACGTCGTTGGCGCCGATGTTCATCGCCATGTAGCCACCGATCATCGCCGCGGCCGCCAGCATGTAGCCGCCTTCGAGATCCGCGTAGGACCCGCCGGTGAACAGCAGTATGGCGACGACGAACAGCGAACCCACGCCGAGGCGCATGAATTCGCCCTGGCTCGGCTGTGCGGCCTGCTCGAGCTGATTGATATTCTTGAGATCCATGATTGATACCACCGTGATCAGGAAACGCGGCCGCAAGGCTAATCGAAAAGGCATGTGAAATCACGATCTATTTGTCACATTCGCGTAACAATCCAGCGGCATACTGCGCTGCGTCAATTAACTACCTGGACCGTAAACATGATGAAACTTCGCACCGCAGTATTTCCCGTTGCCGCCGCCATGGCCCTGGTTGTTGCCGGCAACGCCCAGGCCGCTGGCCGTGACCGTATCGATATCGTCGGTTCCTCGACGGTGTACCCCTTTGCCACCGTGGTCGCCGAGAAATTCGGCAAGAAGACCGGCTTCAAGACCCCGAAAATCGAATCCACCGGCTCCGGCGGCGGCATGAAACTGTTCTGCGCCGGCGTTGACCTGAACACCCCGGACATCACCAATGCCTCCCGCCGCATCAAGAAGTCCGAGTACAAGAAATGCATGAAGAATGGCGTAACCTCCATCACCGAGGTACAGATCGGTTTTGACGGCATCGCCATCGCCAACTCCAAGCAGGCGCCCCTGTTCAAATTCGACCGCAAGGATCTGTTCCTGGCCCTGGCCAAGAAGGTCCCGAACCCCGATGGCAGCCAGACCCTGGTGGACAACCCCTACACCACCTGGGATCAGGTCAATGCCAAGCTGCCTCACAGCAAGATCGAAGTGCTGGGCCCGCCTCCGACTTCCGGCACCCGTGACGCCTTCGCCGAACTGGCAATGGAAGGCGGCTGCAAGAAGATCGGCTGGATCAAGGCGATGAAGAAGAAGGACAAGAAAGCCTACAAGGGCATCTGCCACAGCGTTCGCGAAGACGGCGCCTACATCGAAGCCGGCGAAAACGACAACCTGATCGTGCAGAAGCTGGAAGCCAATCCGAAAGCCCTGGGCATCTTCGGATTCTCCTTCCTCGAGCAAAACGACGACAAGGTGCAGGGCTCCATCATCGAAGGCGTGGCGCCGGAGTTCGAAACCATCGCCGACGGCTCCTACCCGATCTCCCGTCCGCTCTTCTTCTACAGCAAGAACGCCCATGTCGGCTCCGTACCCGGCATGAAGGAGTACATGATGGAGTTCACCAGCGAGCAGGCCTTCGGCGACGACGGCTACCTCGTGGACAAGGGCCTGATCCCGCTGTCTCCGGAGAAGCGCAAGGAAGTTCGCGAAGCCGTTCAGCAGCTCAAGCCGCTGAAGATGTAATCAACCCGAACGGTTGAGCTGTACAGCATGCCCCTGGCGGGAGAGGTTTCTGCCGGGGCATTGTTGCTTCCTGGTCCATCCATTAGGATACCGCGATGAACATGTCACTGATTCTTTTTGCGATCCTCGTGTTTACGGTTCTGGCGTATATGCTGGCTTCCCGCCGGGCTCGTCAGCGACCGCAAACCGAGCTCAAGTCCCTGCCCCGTTACTATGGCTACATGGCCGCCCTCTGGGCGGGACTTCCGGCCCTGCTGCTGATCTTCCTCTGGCTCGCGCTGGAGCCCAGATTGCTCGACCAGGAGTTGCTGGCCAGCCTGCCCGAGAGCGTGCTTTCCCAGTCGAAGGAACATCAAGGCCTGGCGCTCAACGATATCAAGCTGAAGATCGAGTCCGGGCAGTTCGACCAGGACCCGACCATCGAAAAGGCCATCGAGGTTTATCGCCGGCACAAGCAACAGGGCAGCATGCTGCTGTTCGGGCTCGTCATTGCCCTTGGCTTTTCCGCCCTGGCCTTTGCCTCGAGCCGCGCCCTGCTGCGCCGTCACGCCAGAATCGGCGTGGAGCGGGTCATGCGCCTGCTGCTGATGGCCAGCTCGGCGATTGCCATCGTCAC
>WGBK01000392.1 GCA_015494335.1 Gammaproteobacteria bacterium
GACGCAGGCCATAGCCAATATCCGTCGGCGTCTTGGTGAAGTTGACGTGCTTGTTGATGAAGTCCTCGTTGTAGGCCTTGTTCTGGATAATGTAGTTGGCGATGTAGTTGAGGATCGCCAGATCGGTCTGCGGTGTGAACACCATGCCGTTGTCGGCCAGATCGAAGCAACGATGCTTGTAGGTGGATAGCACATGCACCTCGCAACCCGGCTTGGTCAGGCGGGTGTCGGTGAGGCGTGTCCACAGGATCGGGTGCATCTCTGCCATGTTCGAACCCCAGAGCACGAAGGCATCGGCATGCTCGAGATCGTCATAGCAGCCCATCGGCTCGTCGGCGCCGAAACCGCGGATGAAGGCACCCACGGCCGAGGCCATGCAATGTCGCGCGTTGGGATCGATATTGTTGGAACGGAACCCGGCCTTGAACAGCTTGGAGGCGGCATACCCCTCCCAGACCGTCCACTGCCCGGAACCGAACATGCCGACCCGCGAGGTGATCTTGTCAACCGGCTTGCCCTTGTTCTCCTCGTTGCTGCGGCGGATCGCTTCCTTGAATTTCTCGGCCATGATATCGAAGGCCTCGTCCCAGGAGACTTCCTCGAAATGACCTTCCTTGTCGTAGACGCCGTCGGTCTTGCGCAGCAGCGGCTTGGTCAGGCGATCCTTGCCGTACATGATTTTCGACAGGAAATAACCCTTGATGCAGTTGAGACCCCGGTTGACCGGCGCATCCGGATCGCCCTGGGTGGCGACAATGCGGTCGTTGCGGGTGCCGACCAGAACCGAGCAGCCGGTGCCGCAGAAGCGGCAGGGCGCCTTGTCCCAGCGGATGTCATCGGGACCCTTGGCCAGGGCTTCGTTGATGCCGGGTATGGTAACGCCCGCGGCAGCGGCCGTCGCGGCAATGGCATTGGTCTTGATAAAATCGCGTCTGGTGAGTTTCATGCTTGAGCCCCCTCGGTGGAATTCAAATCGTCGCTGAACTGGTAGATCATCGCCGCGGAAAGCACCCCGTCGATATCATGAAAACTGGAAATGGTGTCGGCCACCGTTCGTCGGTCCTCGTCCTCGACCGTGACGACCAGCCGGCCTTCCTCGGTGTTGGCATGCACCTCGACGCCGGGGCGCGCGTTGAGCGCTTCCTCGACCTGGTTTCGCCGGTCGGCGCGGGCGTGCACCATCACGCCGCAGATGTTGTATTCGGTCATGGATGTTCTCCCTGTGTGCGGGTTTGTATGGTTATGGCCTGAGCCGGGCAGATGGCCACGCATTCGCCGCAGCCGGTACAGGATTCGCTGTCCATCAGCACATGGGTGACGCCGCCAACCACCTGCTGGAAACGAATGGCCTGCATCTCGCAGACCTCGCCGCAGGAGCGGCAGATCACCCCGCGTTCGGAAAAGCAGTTGTCGCCGAGAATGGCCACCTGTTGCCAGGGCGCGCGTCCGTCGAGCTTCAGGGCCTCCGCCTTGCACACGGCAACGCAGACTTCACAGAAATCGCAACCGCCGGAGGAAAAGTCGATTTCGGGGTAGCCGCCATCGGACATGCGGATAATGGCCTGGGGACATTCGCGGGCGCACTCTCCGCAGCGGTCGCAGAGATCGAGAAAATCATTCTCCGACACCGCCCAGGGGGGGCGTATGGGTTGCTGACCGGAGGTTCGTCCGAACAGCAGATTGCGCTTGCTTCTGGATGGGATCATGCGCTTCGTCCTTAGAATGTCCACACCATAAAAGCGTGAATGGCGCAACGGAATGATCTACATCAAAAAGCCGACAGAGTTGCCGGCCGGGAAGAAATTACGCGGAGGAAAAGGAAGGAATCAGCCGGACAGGCGCATCAGGCGGGAACTGGCTGCATCGTTCTCGTTGGCCAGGTTCATCAGCTTGACCTGAGTTTCGTAGAAGCGGGCATATTCCATCATGTTCACCATCGCCTCGACGCTGTTGACATTGCTGCCTTCGAGGGCGCCGCCGGTGAGCGTCACCGAGGCATCCGCCTCGGGTTGCGAGCCGTCTCGGGTACGGAACAGACCATCCTCGCCTCGTTCCAGCAGGGCCGGATCCGGTTTCACCAGGCGCAGACGGTCGATGGTCACGAGGGTGCTGGCGGCCTGGCCGGCGGCACGAATGCTGATCGAACCGTCACGGCCGATGACCAGGCTTTCGAAATCCGGCAGGGTGATCGGACCGCCCTCCCCCATCACCAGCTGGCCGGAGCCGTTGGTCAGCAGGCCGCTGGCATCGATGCGCAGGTCGCCGCGCCGACTGTAGGCCACCGATCCGTCGGCGGCCTGCACTTCCATCCAGCCCTCGCCGTTGATGGCAACATCCAGATCGCGTCCGGTCGTCATCACCGGCCCGGAGGCCAGATCCGCCGCCGGAATCCGTTCGCTGGCGTAGGCGCGCACCGGGTGGCCCGGACCATACACCGGTTCGGACTCGAAATGCTCGATCTGCGCCTTGAAGCCGACAGTGCTGGCATTGGCCAGATTGTTGGCCACCACCTGCTGACCGTACTGGGCGTTGCGCGCCCCGTTCATGGCGATGTAGAGCAAACGGTCCATGCCGGTCGGCCTCGCTTATCGGATCTGGATGATGGTCTGGGTCAGCGTGTTCGAGGTCTCGATCGAACGCGCATTGGCCTGGAAGTTGCGCTGGGCCGTGATCAGGTTGACCAGCTGCTGGGTCAGATCCACGTTGGAGGTTTCCAGCGCGCCGGACTGGATCAGCCCGAAGCGACCGGAACCGGCCTCGCCGGCCAGTACCGCGCCGGAGGCCTGGGTCTCGTCCCAGGAGGTGGCGCCCACGTTGGACAGCCCCTGGCTGTTGGGGAAGTCGGCCAGGGCCACCTTGCCGATGGGCGAGGATACACCGTTGGTGTAGGTGGCGCGGATCAGGCCGTCCTCGGAGATGTCGATGCCGGTCAGGCGGCCGGTGGTATAACCGGTCGGGTTCAGCGTGTTGACCGAGAAGTTGGCCGCGTACTGGGTGGTGTTGTTGTTGGCGAAATCATGCACGATGGTCAGCGGGTTGGCGCCGTTGGCCAGCGCGATGCTGGTGTTCTCAATCAGGGCCGGCGTGGTCGAGGCCAGCGAGCCGTCCGGATTGAAGTTGAACTGGGCCGCCACCTGGTTGATGTTCGGCGCACCGGTCGGATCCGGGTGGTTGATGACATTGCCGCCGGTGACATCGATGGGCGCACCGTCGAGGTAGGTGAACATCTGCCACTGGTTGGGGTCGCCCGGCGCCGGGTTGGTTGCGGAGCCGATGTCGTCCTTGATGAAGTAATAGGTCAGCACATGGGATTCGCCCAGGGAATCGTAGACGGTGGACGAGGTGGAATTGGTGTAACTGTTGCTGACGCTGGGATCGAACAGGGCCGGATCCTTGGGAATCGAGGTGGAGTTCAGGTTGACACCGATCTCGACCTGATCGGTGGCCAGCGGCGTGCCGGTGGACGGCGGCAGCAGGATCGAGCTGGTGGTGTTGAGGCTGGTCGAGGTCACTTCGCCGGTGAGCGGGTCGACCGGAAAGGCCTGCAGGTACCGGCCGTCGTTGTTGACGATGTAGCCATCGGCGTTGACGCGGAACTCGCCGGCGCGGCTGTAGTTGCGGTCTGTGCCGTCCTCGTTCTGGCTGATGACGAAGAAGCCCTGCCCGCTGATCGCCAGATCCAGGCTGGCGTCGGTAAACTGGAAGTTGCCCTGGGAGAACTGCTGGCTGACGTTATCGATCTGAACGCCGTTGCCGACCGCGGTGGGCGAGTTGCCGAAGGGTGACACGGCATAGACATCGCCGAACTCGGTACGCGAGAACTTGAAGCCGGTGGTACCCACATTCGCGATGTTGTTGCTGGTCACGTTGAGGTCGATCGATGCGGCCTGCAGGCCGCTCAGGGCGGTATTGAAGGACATGCTGTTTCCCCTATCGTTGCAATGAAGGCACGGCGCTTGCCGGGCCTAGGAAATCTTCCGGATCTGGCTCATCGGTATGTCGCCCAGATCGGAAACCGTCAAAGTGAGATCCTGCCCGGCCTGGCCCAGGGTCACGCTCTCCACGCGAGCCTGGGTGAAGATCGGGCCGCTGTTGATCCCGTCGTTCTGGTGCAGCTCGGCACTGACCGTATACAGACCCGGCGCGGCACGGCTGCCGTCGGCCATCTGGCCATCCCAACGGATATCCAGCAGGCCCGCCGGCTGCAGGCCGTAGTCCAGACGCTGTACCAGCTGGCCGTTGGCATCGGTGATATTCACCACCACCTGCTTCGCCGGCTGATCCAGTTCCACCGCGGCAACCAGCGGATCGCTTTCGCCGAGGCGGGAACGATCGCCCGGGATCAGCACATCGCGCCCGACCATGGTCGAGGCCTGCAAGGCCTGGTTGGACTGCAGTGCCGAACTCATGCTGTTGAAGGCCTGGTTCAGGTCATTGATGCCGCTGACGGTGCTGAACTGCGCCATCTGGGCCAGAAAATCGCCGTTTTCCATCGGCTTGAGCGGATCCTGGAATTTCAGCTGGGCAGTCATCAGGGCCAGAAAATCGTCCTGACCCAGTTCGTCCGGGGCCTTCTGGTCGGTCTTCTGGGTCTTGTTCAGCCCCAGCTGGGAGTAGATCTGTTTTGGATCGATTTCAGACATGACCGCAGTTCATCAGTTGTTGCCGAGGGCCAGGGTCCGCGTCAGCAGCTCCTTGGAGGTGTTGAGCACTTCGACATTGTTTTGATAGGCCCGGGACGAGGATAGCATGTTCACCATCTCCGCCACCGTATCCACATTGCTGGTGAATACATAGCCCTGCTCGTTGGCCAGGGGATGCCCCGGCTCGTAACGGCTGCGTACCGGCTCGTTGCTCTCGACCACGCCGAGCATGCGCACGCCCACTTCGGCGGGACGCTGCGCATCCAGCATCACGCTCTGGAACACGGTCTGGCGCGAGCGATAGGCTTCCTCCTCGCTCGCTGCCACGCTCTCGGCATTGGCCATGTTGCTGGCAATGGTGTTGAGCCTCAGCGACTGGGCGCTGATGGCGCTGCCGGAAATCTGGAAATTGGCGTAGAGTCCCATCCTTCGATACCCCCTATTGACCCTGGATCGCCAGTTTTAGACTGCGGATCTTGCCGTTGAGGAAGGTCAGGCTGGTCTGGTACTGCAATGCGTTCTCGGCGAAACGCGCCTGTTCCATCTGCATGTCGACGGTGTTGCCGTCCAGCGACGGCGCGATCGGATTGCGATACAGAATGCCCGCATCCAGTTCAGGGTCGCTCTCGGCAATGTGGCGCGGGTCAGTTCGTTTCAGGGCCAGACCGCTCTCGCGGCCTTCGCGAACCTGCTGCAGCATGGCGCTGAAATCCATGTCGCGAGCCTTGTAGTTCGGGGTGTCGGCATTGGCGATGTTGGCGGCGAGGATGCCGGCGCGCTGCGAGCGCAGCATCAGCGCATCATCGTGTATTGAAAAGGCTCGGTCTATCACGGACATGGTTCTCGCCTCGGGCGGCAATCAATCTTGCCGGTGATAAAGCAGGAGACGGGCCAGTTGAGAATAAATCCTTTTATTTCATCAACTTGGTGATTTCAGTCTTGTCGTACGGCGGCAAGGCGGCAAGCCCGGGCGGCAGCTTGCCGCCCGGCGGCAAGGTTCATTGAGCCACATCCGGCAAGGCATCGAGCACCGCCTTGGCCAGCAGATCAGGCTCGAACTTGGCGATAAACTTGTTGGCGCCGACCTTGTCCACCATGTTCTGGTTGAACACCCCGGACATGGAGGTATGCAGGATGATGTAGAGATGCTTGAGGCGTTCGTCGGCACGCACCGCGGTGGTGAAGGTGTAGCCGTCCATCTCCGGCATCTCGATATCGGAGATGACCATCGCCAGCCGCTTCAGCTTCGGGTCGTCGTTGTCGGCCCACTCCTTGAGCAGATCGATGGCTTCCTTTCCGTCCTTGGTGGTGACGGTTTCCATCTTGAGATCGTTCTCGATGGTGCGGGTCACTTGCTTGCGCGCCACCAGGGAATCGTCCGATACCAGGATCAGGTTCTTCTCCACGTCGAAATCGCCGTCGGCGACCTGGTCGAGGAATTCCTGGGAGACCTGTTCCTTGGCACCGACCACCTCGGACAGCACCCGTTCCACATCGATCACCTCGACCATCTTCTCGTTGACATAGGTCACCGCGGTCAGGTAGCTGGAACCGGCGGCACCGGCGGGCGGCGGCTGCATGTCCTTCCAGTTCAGGTTGATGATGCGATCGACCTCGCGTACCAGGAAACCCTGCACGCTGCGGTTGTACTCGGAAATGATGACAAAGGCGTTCTCGATGTCCTCGATCTTCGGCCCGCCAATGGCCAGGCTCAGGTCCATGATGCTGATGGTCTGGCCGCGGATATTGGCAATGCCGCGCACCACCGGGTGCGATTGTGGCACCGAGGACAGCTTCGGACACTGCAGCACCTCGCGCACCTTGAATACATTGATGCCGTAGAGCTGCCTGCCCTGAAGACGGAACATCAGCAGTTCCAGTCGGTTGCGGCCTGCCAGCTGGGTGCGCTGATCGACACTTGCCATGACGCCGGACATAGTTGGACCTCTTGTTCAGATTCGGAAGACCCGGCCGCGTTACTTGCGCAGTCGAGTGGAGCCTGTGCCTGTTGTCGGCACCACGAGCGGGACCTTTAGCCCATCCCTACATGGCCCGGAATTTGCATTTCTGGGCATGATGCAGAAAAAGCGTCAAGAACCCGTCGAGTACCCAAGCACAGGCAATGAAAACGAGTATAGTCAAGATCCGGACGAGCATGCGGCCGATAGTCCTGCTGCTGTCGATTCTGGCCGGCCTGCAACCGGGCATCGGCTGGAGCGAGGCCTGGCAGAGTCTGGCCTCGATTCGCCTGCAGGCCGAAGCCTTTCTGGATGAGTATCCCTACGAGGGGCGTTATCCGCCGCAGATCGAACTGGGCCGCCTCGATTCGAGATTGAAACTGAAGCCCTGCCCCAGCGACCTGGAGATCGGCTTCACCCGTCCCGAGCGCGATCGCGGAAACACTTCCCTGACCATTCGCTGCACCGGCGAGACGCCCTGGAAACTGCATCTGCCGGTGACCGTGCGCCTCTATGACGATGTACTGGTCACGCGCAGCCCGGTCAGCCGCGGCGCAGCCATCGACCCGGAGCAACTGCAGGCGCGCAAGCTGGAAGTATCGCGCATTCGCGGCGGCTACTACCGTCCCGGCGATCCGGTCGACCGCCTGCAGGCCCGCCGCAGCCTGCCCCGGGGCACCGCGCTTACGGCCCAAACGGTCGAACCGAGGCTGGCCGTGCGCTCCGGGGAACAGGTCACCATCCGCCTGTCGATCCGGGGCCTGGACATCAAGAGCCGCGGCAAGGCACTGCAATCCGGCCCCATCGGCAAGGTGATTCGGGTGCGCAACGAACAATCGGGACGGGTCGTCGAGGGCGAGATCGTCGCCCCCGGGCAAATCCGGGTCGGACTATAGACCGGCTTTGTGAAACAATAGGCTAAAGTATTTCAGTTTCCGGTCGATACTATCTATGGATCGATCCAACGGGAGAAAACCATGACTGACGCGATCAACAACCACGGCCGGATCAAGACCCCGGCCACGACCAGCAGCCCTGCCGCCAAACCCGGTACGGCCGGTGGCAAGGCATCCGGCGCCGCCGACAGCGCTCCCGCCGGCGCGGCCAGCGATGTCCTGAACCTCAGCTCCGAGCGCATCATGGAACAGATGGCGCGGTTGCCCGAAGTGGACGCGAGCCGTGTCGAAGCCATCAAGTCGGCCATCGCCAGCGGCGAATACCAACCGGACCCCGAGGTCATCGCACAGAAGTTCGCCGATATCGAAAAACTGCTGCCATGACCCCCTCCCCCGATCGTCCCGCAACGGAATCCGTCGAACAGCGCCTGAGCCAGCTGCTGATCCGGCTGGACCAGCGCATCGACGATTACCTGGATTTCCTGCAACAGCTTCATATCGCCATTCGAGACAGCGATGCCGCGCGACTGGAACAGCTGCTGCCCCATGACCGGGCCCTGCAGCAGGCCGTCGATGCGCGTCTTGCCGAACGCGACCAGTTGCTCTCGGAACTGGGCGTGGACAGCCTCGGCGCAGCGCTCGAAAAACTCGGCCAGCCAGCCACGCTGCAACGCCAGCGCGAGTCCCTTGAAGACAAGCTGGAGCAACTCCGCCAGCAGCTGATGAGCAACGACCTGCTGCTGCGCAAGAGCCAGGAGCGCCTGCGCCAGTCCATCGGCATTCTCGCCGGTCATTTCGAAAGCCCGCGCGCGAGCGCCTATTCCCGCAAGGGCGCGCTCGACCCGGATAGCCCCCGCCGCAGCCTCGCTCGCGCCTAGCAGACGGCCAGAAGTTCTGTCGAACTTGTAACCCGCTACAGCCGGTTCAGCATCCGCCCTTCCCGCGGCAACGCCCGGGGTCGGGCAATGCCATAACCCTGCGCAAAATCCACGCCCAGCTCCCGCAGGGCCTGCAGGATCGCATCATCCTCGACGAATTCTGCGATGGTGCGCAACTTCAGCACACTGCCGATGTTGTGAATCGACTCAACCATCGCGCGATCGATGTCGTCTTCCACCATATCCTTGACGAAGGCGCCGTCGATCTTCAGGTAATCCACCCGCAGGGATTTCAGATAGGCGAAGGAACTCAGGCCACTGCCGAAATCATCCAGCGCAAAGCGGCAACCCAGGTCGCGCAATTCGTCCATGAACAACTGGGCCTGGGACAGGTTGCTGATGGCCGCGGTTTCGGTGATCTCGAAACAGATGTGCTCGGCGGCGATGGCATGCTCGTCGATCAGTTGCTTGACCCGATAGAGCAGGCTTTCGTCGGCCAGGGACTGGCCTGAGAGATTGATCGCGAACACCGCCGGCGCGCGGTGATCCCAGTGGGCCTCGATCCATGAAAACAGGCGCTCGATCACCCACAGGTCGATCTTCGACATCAGCTGGTAGCGTTCCGCCGAGGAGATGAAGGCCCCCGGCGGGATCAATTCGCCCTCCTCGGACTGCATGCGGATCAGGATTTCGTAGTGCACCGGGTCGCTGTCGTCGGCGATCGGCAGGATCGGCTGGTAATGCAGCTCGAAACGGTTCTCATCGAGGGCATTCTGGATGCGCACCAGCCAGTGGGCCTCACCCTGCCGATTGGAGATTTCGACATCGTCCGGGCTGTAGATATGCACCCGGTTGCGCCCGGCATCCTTGGCCGCGTAGCAGGCGGAATCGGCGGCCTTGAACACCTCGTCGAGATCGGGACTGTTGCGATCCACCAGCACCAGGCCGATACTGACGCCCACCTGGAAGGACTGGTCCTGCCAGCCGAAGCGGAAATCCTCGACCGCGGCACGGATGTTCTCCGCCACATTGACCGCCGGACCCAGCTCGCACTCGCTGAGGATGATCGCAAATTCATCGCCACCCAGCCGCGCCAGGGTGTCCGCTCCCCGGATGCGGGTGCGGAAGATGTCGGCCAGCTGGCGCAACAGTTCGTCGCCGGCGGCATGGCCGCAGGTATCGTTGACCACCTTGAACTTGTCCAGGTCCATGAAGCAGAGGCAATGCTCGCTTTCCTCCTCGCGCGCGGTCTCGATCACCTTTTCCAGCCGGCGCTCGAACTCGCGCCGGTTGACCAGCGAGGTCAGCTCGTCATGGGTGGCCTGCCAGGACAGCCGGTTGGCCAGACGATGGGACTTGCTGACATCGCGCAGGATCAACACCGCGCCAATGGTGTCGCCGATGGTGTTGTGCCGGGGCGTGGCCACCTGGTGAATGACCCGTTGCTGCCCCTTCTTGTCGATCAGGGTGTCGCCTTCCAGCGAATCCACCTGGCGGCCGGTTTCGATGCATTCGAACACCGGCAGCACCGGGCGCTCGGACTCGATGGTGATGACGCGATCGATGCGCTGACCGAGCAGCTCTTCCTCCTCGTAGCCGGTCAGCTTCAGCGCGGCCGGGTTGATGTAATTGATCTGGCCGATGATATCGGTGGAAATGACCCCGTCGGCGATGCTCGACAGGGTGACCTGAGCCTGCTCCTTTTCGCGATACAGGGCTTCCTCGGCCGCATGGCGCTCGCTGATGTCCTTGATGGTGACGATATACTGGCGATTCTCGCCTTCCAGAATGCTGCTCACGGCCAGCTCGGCATGGATGATCTCGCCACCCTTCTTCAGGGCCTTCACCGCCTCGAAGAAATCGAGACTGCTCTCGCGGTCGTCGAGACGGATCAGGTTGTCGATGCGGCGGTTGTAGGGAGATGGCAACAGCACCCCGACCGGCTTGCCGAGCAGGTCGTAGTGGCCGTAGCCGAACATCTTCTGCGCCGATCGGTAGAAGCTGCTGATACGCCCCATGCGGTTGAGGATGATGACCGCATCCAGGGTATTGTCGAGCACGGTCTGCAGCTGGAACTCCTGCTCCCGCGAACGCGAGGCCACGGTTTCCAGCTCGAACAGGGTTTTTTTCAGCAATTGTTCGTTGCGCACGCGCTGGCTGGCATCGCGCACGCGCAGCAGACAGCAACCTTCTCCCTGGTGATGCAGGGGGGCAATCTCGATACTGTGCGGCAAGGGGTCGGCAAGGGCGGAATCGAACAGCGGCAAGCTGCAGGGATGCAGGCGGGCCGACAGCAGGGAGCAGAAACCCGAGGCCAGCGCATCGCGTATCGCCTGCAGCAGATGCTCGCCCAGATCCACGAACAGCTCCGGCAGTGCCCGTCCGATCACCTGCTCCGGCGGCAGTCCACTGTGTTCGGTCATCCAGCGGTTCCACAGCAACACCCGGGCATTGCGATCCAGCAGCACCAGACCGTCGCCGATCTCATCGATCAGGGCCGGGTGGAGTTCGGCCTGCACAAGCGGAGCTGTCATCATGCGGCGGTCCCCCCGGCCGGGCGCGGGCCGGCGACACGCCAGGGCTCGCCGCACCACAACAGCCAGCCGCGCAGTGACGACGACCCCAGCTCGAATTCCAGCTCGGCCCGGGTTGCCTCGTCCCGGAATCGCGGTTGTGGCAATAGGCTCTGCAATTCCTGCATCGGACCGCGCCACAACCGTGGGGGTTGGGCCCCGTCGATCATCGGCACCAGCTGCGCGTGATGCTCGAGACAACGGTTGATGAGCCGATTGCCGACCTCCACCAGGGCTTCCTCTTCCATCTCGGTCATCACGCCCAGGGGCAGATCCTCGCCCAGCAGGTGCAACAGCAGGCGCTGGGCATCGTTTTCCTCGCACAACCACAGCATTACGCCCATTTCGGGCGAGCGCAGGGTCTGGGAAACACAGAACAGCGGCGCATCGCCCTGCTCCAGCGACAGCAGGGCCTCCCAGCCATCGTGCCGGCAGGACTGCAAACGAATGCAAAGCTCGACGGAACGCGAGGCGGACAGCAGCGCCGCGGCCTCGGACAGGGCGAGATGCGTCACCTGCTGGAACAGATGCTCCCGGTCGGGAGCCGTGATATGACTGGACACCGGCTGTTTCGATCCGTCCTGTTGCTGGGAAAATCAACTCCGCGCACAGCGCGGTTTCCCCGAGTATAGACGGCGTATCGAAAATTACCCGGCGGCCGGGCTGGCCCCGTCAGTCGATGACCTTGCCCTGGGCCTCGGCCGGAAAGGCCGAATCATAGCCCCAGATATCCGTGTCGTAGCCCTGCTCGCGCAGCTTCTCGCCACGCGCCGAAATGTAGCGCTGGAAGCTGGGCTGGGTGCGATAACCCTGTTCCAGTACATAGGCCAGGGAAGACTGGAAATGGAAGGTCTTGAGAAAACCTTCAATGCGGTGAACCTCCCTGCCCTGATCATCGAAGAAAACCACCGAAGGCGTATAGGCGATGCCCAGCTCGCGAGCGTAGTCGCGGGCACTGATGCGCCGGCCGTCCACGGTTACCACCGGGGTTTCATCATAGACATCGAGCTGGACATTGTTCATCTGCTTCGCCAGGGCTCGCGTCGGCGGATCGCTGAGCACCCGCTTGTGCATGACCTCGCAATCGTTGCAGGCGGGAGCCTCGAAATAGACGGCCAGGTACTTGCCATCGCCGCGAATCAGGGACTTCAGATCCCGCGTCTCGAGAAAGAAATCCTCGTCGATGAGCTTGCCGCGTACCGGCTTGGCGCTGTCGAGCATGTAGTTGGCAAAGCTGGTCTTCTTCTCCATGCCCTCGCCGGCGAAACGCAGCGCCTTGCGCAACCTGGCCGGTGGGTAGTAGCCATTAAGCCGCAGCACTACCCGCCCCTGCTCATCGAGAAACAGCAGGGTCGGCGTGTATTGCACCTTCAGGGCCTCGGCAAAGGTCTTCTCGGTATAGTCCTTTCCTCCGATGCGCACCTCCCGGTCCCCCCACATGTTGACGGCGATGCCGTCGAAACGGTTCTGCACATAGTCGCGTATTTCCGGCTCCTGGAAGTTCTCTTCCACCAGCTTGGCGCAGTAGGGACAACCATTCTGATAGAAATACAGCAGCACCCGGCGGTCGTTTTCCCTGGCCTCGGCCACATCTTCCTCGAAATCGAGAAAGCTCTCCTTGAACCATTCGGGGATCTCCGACTCGCGCGACCCAAGATACTGGCCCGTCTTTTCCTGAGCCTGGACCAGCGCAAACGGACCCAGCAAGGCCAGCAACAGCAACCACAACAGGGAACGGGGGATAACGGCGGCAGGTGTAGGCATGTTCGATTTCCTCGGTGGTGAGGTTTCAATCCCGAAACCCGATCTTATATATAGCGTGACGCGACTTCTGCGAGCGCGTTCCATAGATACTACCTATCTTTATCATTCAATCAAACGATTTTGAAGATAGTCGGCTTGCCCCTATTCTCATGGGCAAGCCAGACGGCAATCCCTTTGGATTCATTCTTTCAACACTGTAAACGAGGTAGACGACAATGGAAAACGAAACTGCAATCACCCGCATGCCGCGGATCAACGAACCGGCTCCGGCTTTCGAGGCCGTAACCACGCATGGCGTCAAGAAGCTCGAGGACTACAAGGGCAAGTGGCTGGTGCTGTTCTCCCACCCGGCCGACTTCACCCCGGTCTGCACCACCGAGTTCATCGCCTTTGCCAAGCGCGCCGATGACTTCAAGAAGCGCAACGCCGAGCTGCTGGGCCTGTCCATCGACAGCACCTACAGCCACCTGGCCTGGGAGCGCAACATCAAGGAGAAATTCGGTCAGGAGATCCCGTTTCCGATCATCGCCGATCTGAACATGAAGGTGGCCAACGCCTACGGCATGATTCATCCGGGCGCGGCCGACACCTCAGCGGTTCGCGCGACCTTCATCATCGATCCCGAAGGCGTACTGCGCGCCATGGTCTACTACCCGATGACCAACGGCCGTTCCATCGACGAGTTTCTGCGCCTGCTGACCGCACTGCAGACCTCCGACGAGCATGGCGTCGCCACGCCGGAAGGCTGGCAGCCTGGAGACAAGGTCATCGTGCCTCCACCGCAGAACGCCGACAGCGCCGAGGCGCGCCTGAACGAAGGCTACGAGTGCGTGGACTGGTACTTCTGCAAGAAGGACCTGTAAACGCTTTCACAACCTCCCTCCATCCCGGCATCAAGGCAGATGTCTTCAGCCCGCACCCCCTGCGGGCTGTTTTTTGTGCCGGGCCGCATCAGACCCGGTTGCCTCTACACAAACAGGGTCCGCGCCAGCTCCCGCAAGCGCTGGGCCTGAGTACCCAGAACCTGGTCAAGCAACTCGCAATCGGTCACATCGAGGCCGATCAGCTCCACTCGTGGGTCCTCCTGCGGGCAGTCCTGCTCCTCGCGCAGCTCGTGGGTCAGGCGTATCGCCAGCCCGACCACTCTTTCCATCGGCTGCTGGTGGTGCAGATCGTATTCTCCAGAGAGTGACATCGCAGCCTCCAGTTCAGAGGGCAACCCCCACTTCAGCGCCAGCAGGGCTCCGGCATCGGCCTGATCGAAGCCGAGCAGATCCTGCAGGGCCTGCTGCAGCAACAGTTCCCTGCCCGAAGCCTGGATGCGCTGAATCGCCTGCCCGAATTCCTGCGGCAGGCGGTCGGCGATCCACAGCACGCCGAGATTGTGCAACAGCCCGCCGGCGCGGGCCGCAGCCGGCTCCAGGGGATCGACGCGGCGACCGAGACTGCAGATGCGGGAAGCCGCTTCGGCACAGAGCAGCGCATCGCTCCAGTAGCGTTCGGCATCGAACTCGGGACAGCGACTGGGATCGAAGGCGGCGGCCACGGCCAGGGCCAGACTGGTGCTGCGCACCACCGCGAGGCCCAGGCGCGCACAGGCCTGTTCGACGGAGGCAATGGTTTCCACCGGCGATGACCAGGCGGAATTGGCCAGCGCAATCAGACGCCCGGCGATGGTCGGGAACTGCTCGATCACCTCGGCAAGCTCGCGGAAATCAAGCTGGTCGTTGCTCAGCACCTTGAGCAGGTAGGGGGTATTGGACGGTAGTACCGGCAGTCGACCGCTTCCGAGTCGGTCGAGCAGCGGTGGCGGATTCACCTTGGAGGTCATGATTCGGCCTTCTCCGGTTGGGGCAGAAAATCGCTGCGGGCCAGTGCCGGAATCTCCTCGGCCGGCACGGGTCGGCTGAAATAGTAGCCCTGGATCGTATCACAGCCCAGACCGCGCAGAACCTGGACCTGCTCCGCTTCCTCGACGCCCTCGGCCACCACACTGTGGCCCATGGCATGGGCCACGCCGACGATGGTGCCGAGAAGCACCGCCGAGTCCTTGTCCTCGAGCATGTCGCAGACGAACAGACGGTCGATCTTCAGGCAGTCAATGGGCAGATACTTGAGCGAAGCGAGGGAGGAATAGCCGGTGCCGAAATCGTCGATGGCGAGTTTCACGCCCAGTGCACGGATCTGCTCGAAGGCCTCGATCTTCTCGCCCTGGGTCTGCACCACGCTCTCGGTCACTTCCAGCTCCAGTTGCGAGGCCGGCAGGCCGCTCTCCGCCAGCGCCTGTTTCAGGCTTTCCAGCAGGGTCGGGGAACCAAACTGCAACGGCGAGATGTTGACCGCGATACGGAAATCGGGCAAACCCTGTTCGCGCCAGCGAGCCATCTGGCGGCAGGCGCGGCTCAACACCAGTTCGCCAAGCTGGTCGATGACCCCGATGCGCTCGGCAATCGGGATGAAATCCAGCGGCGAGATCATGCCCTGCTGCGGGTGACGCCAGCGCACCAGGGCCTCGACGCCGCTCATGCGCCCGCTGCGCAGATCGATCTGCGGCTGATAGTGGATCTCCAGCTGATCGTGCTCATGCTCCAGTGCCTGGCGCAGATCCTGTTCCATGCGCAAGCGTTGCTGCGCCTTCTGGGTCAACTCCGGCTGGTAGAAGGCATAGCGATGCTTGCCCTCCTCCTTGGCCGCGTACATTGCACTGTCGGCGGCCTTGAGCAGGCTGGGCGCATCCTCGCCGTCGGCCGGGAAGTAGGCAATGCCGATGCTCGCCCGCGGCCGCAGAATCTGCCCGCTCAGCTCGACCGGTTGATTCAGCGCCTCGAGTCCCCGGCGAGCCACATCGGCGGCGTCGTACTGGTCATCGACACGGTCGATGAGAATGCAGAACTCGTCACCGGACAGGCGCGCCACGAAATCGGTTTCGCGCAATACCGACTGCAGACGCTCGGCCACGGTTTTCAGCAGCTCGTCCCCGACATCGTGGCCGAGGCTGTCGTTGACATCCTTGAAGGCATCCAGATCCAGATACAGCAGCGCAAAGCGCTCTTCTCGACGATGGGCCGCGCGAATCGAATCTTCCAGGTGACGATGGAAGTAGGCGCGACTGGCCAGGCCGGTAAGCGCATCGCTGTAGGCCAGTTCGCGGATGCGTTCCTCGGTCTCGCGCTTTTCGGTGATGTCCTGCACCGTGCCCAGGATCACCCCGGGCTCGTCCGGTGAGATCGACAGCATCTGGTGCACGATCCGGGTCTGGTTGCGCCGCGTCAACAGACGGTAATCGGCCTGCTGGGGCTCGCCGCCCCGGGCCAGTTCCTGGATCTGGGCGCGCACAAACTCCTGGTCCTCGGGATGAATATGAACCATGAAATCCTCGAGTCCGTGCAATCCCTTGCCTTCGCAGCAGCCGATCATTTCACCGAGATGTTCCGAGGTGCTGAAGCGATCCTCGATCGAGGACCAGCGCCAGTAACCCAACCCGACCAGGCGTTGCACATTGTCGAGGCGCTGCTGATTCTCGTGCAATTCACGGGTGTTGCTAGCGACGCGCAACTGGAAACGCATGCGGTGAATCAGCAGGGCCAGGTTGATCGGCTTCTGAATGAAGCTGGAAGCGCCGGACTCGAAGGCCCGGTCCACCGATTCGAGGTCATCGAGACCGGTCACCATCATCACCGGCAGGATCCGCCCGTTGGGCAGCTTGCGAATGCGTCGACAGGTTTCGAAGCCATCCATTCCGGGCATCAGGGCATCGAGCAACACCAGGTCGGGCTCCCGCTGTTGCAAAAGTTCCAGCGCCTGTTGCCCGCTTTCGGCCTCGATCACCTTCAGGGCATGGGTTTCCAGCACCGCCCGGGTGGTCTCGCGGAAGCCCGCATCATCGTCCACCAGCAGGATCAGGGGTCGATCGGCCGCCTGTTCCGCGGTTTCCGGCACCGCTGCCGAGCAGGCTTCTTCGGCGCCTGCCGTCTTCTCCTTCAGCCAATCCTCGCGCAAACGCTGTTCGATCGCGGGCCAGCTGGCTTCCAGGGCCTGCAGGGGCACCTCCAGGCCATCGAGTTCGGCCTTCCGGGCCTGCGCCTCGATCTGCTTGCAATGCGCCGAGAAGGTCACCAGGCCCAGATTGGCTGCAGCCGACTTGAGGGCATGGGCGATCTGGCGCAGGTTCTCCGCGTCGCCATCGTCCAGGGCGCGTTTCAGGGCTTCGATATCAGCGGGAGCCCGCTGCAGGAAATGCCTCAGGGACTTGCCGAGGATATCCCGTCCGGTGTCCTCGGAAAGCTTGCGCAGCGCCTCCAGGGCCGAATCGTCGATATCGCAGCCGGCTCCATTTGCAGTTTCCGGCGCAGCGGTCTCCTCCCCGGCTTCCGCCAGCCAGGGCGCCATCGCCCGTTGCAGAGCCTGACGAGTGAAGGGCTTGCTCAGGTAGGCATCCATGCCCGCGGCCTTGCACTGATCCTGTATGCCTTTCTGCACATCCGCGGTCAGAGCCAGAATGGGCACCCGCCGCGCAGCATCCAGCCGCTCCTGTTCGCGGATGCGACGCGTGGCCTCGAAACCGTCCATCTCCGGCATGTGACAATCCATCAGCACCAGATCGAAGTCTTGCCGCGCGGCCAGCTCCACCGCCTCCCTGCCGTTGTCGGCGGTCACCACTTCGACGCCCAGTTGCATCAGCATGCCGATGGCCACTTCCTGGTTGACGAGATTGTCCTCGGCCAGCAATACCCGACCCTGCAGCAGCAGACGGGGCGCCTCGGCCGGAGGTTCCTCGCCTGCCACGCCGAGCAGTTCGCACAGGGTTTCGTGCAATTGACGACGGCGCACCGGCTTTTGCAGGTACCGAGACACGCGGGCCTGGCGCGCTGCCTCGCTTTCCATCTCGAAATGGGTCGAGCTGAGCATCACCACCAGGGGCTGGCGTTCCAGGGTCTCGCGGCGTATCTGGCGGGTCAGTTCGAGTCCGTCCATGTCCGGCATGTGCAGATCAGTCAGCACCAGTTCGAAAGGCTGTCCGGCGGCTTCGGCACGGCGCAGCAACTGCAGCGCCCTGAGGCCGCTGTCGGCGGTTTCCGGTCGCATGTCCCAGCTGCGCGCATGCTCGTCGAGGATCTGGCGATTGACCGGGTGATCGTCGACGATCAGCACGCGCACCTCGCGCAGCAGTTCCGGGCAGGCATTGGTTTCGACATCCTGTTCCGCCTTGCCCAGGGGCACCTCGAAATGGAAGCAGGAACCCTCGCCGGGCGTACTTTCGAGATGGATGTCGCCGCCCATCAGGGAGACCAGGCGCTGGGCGATGGCCAGACCCAGACCCGTGCCTCCGAAGCGGCGGGTGGTGGAGCCGTCGGACTGACAGAAGGCGTTGAAGATCAACTGCTGCTTGTCCTGTTCGATGCCGATCCCGGTATCGCAGACCCCGAAACGAATGCGCCATTGATCCTCGCCATCTCCCGTCACCCGTGCGGACATGCGGATCTCGCCCTGCTCGGTGAACTTGACCGCATTGCCCAGCAGGTTGGACAGCACTTGCCGCAGGCGGGTCGGGTCGCCGCGTACCCGCTCGGGCAGATCCGGCGGCAGATCCGCGATGCATTCGATGCCCTTGCGCATGGCCTGACCGGCGTGGAGCTCGAGAATGTCTTCCATCAGTTCACGCAACTCGAAACCCTGTTCTTCCAGCTCCAGCTTGCCGGCCTCGATCTTGGAGAAATCGAGGATATCGTTGATGATCTCGAGCAGGGATTCGGCGCTGCGATGAGCCGTGGCCGCGAGACGGTGAGAGCGCACATCGAGACCCGAATCCATCAGCAGTTCGGTCATGCCGAGCACGCCGTTCATCGGAGTGCGGATCTCGTGACTCATGGTGGCGAGGAACTCGCTCTTGGCCCGGCTCGCGGCCTCCGCCTGTTCCTTCGCCGCCAGCAGACAGGCGGTGCGCTCGGATACCTTCTGTTCCAGCCCCTGGCGATAGGATGCGAGCTTGCGGTCGCGGCCTTCGATCTGGATCAGCATGTCGTTGAAGCGCTCGGTCAGCAGGCCGATCTCGTCGTTGCCGCCCGGCGGCAGGCGCAGTTTGAAATCCTTTTCCTCGGCGACCCGGTGCATACCCTCCACCAATCGTTCCACGGGTTGCGAGATATGCCGCTGCAAGCGTGAAGAAAGCCACCAGGCCCCGATCATGATCAGAAGGAACAGCCCCGCCGCGATGCCGAGAAAGGCATAGATGCGGTGATACAGGGGTTGTAGCGAGGCTTCGATGAACAGGTAACCGATGATCCGGTTCTTTAGCCGCACCGGCATCAGCAAGTCGAAATCGTCGCTGTCGTAGCGCCAGGTGGCATCTTGGGTTTGCGGCAGCCGTTTCAACCAGTCCCTGTCGTTGGATTCAACCTCCTGACGGGCCCAGCGATCCCGGTAGAAGCTGGCAAAGGGCTTGCCATCGGGCAGGTACAGCACCGCCGCGCTGATTCCCGGTTCCAGGGTCAGCGACTCCAGTAGCTGGGAGGCGGTTCCGGGGTCCTCGAAACTGAGTGCCGCGGTGGCGTTGGTGGCGATGATGCGCGCCATCGAAGCCACCCGTTCGGCCAGCGCATTGCGATAGCTGAAGAATTCGTAGCCGATGTAGAGCAGCGAGGCCGCGAGCAGCGAAACTCCGGTAACGATAAGGATGATACGGCGCAGCCGGCGCGCCAGGTTGCCCATGCGACGCTTCATGGCGAATCCTCCGGCCGGGTATCGACGATGGTCGCCATCGACAGTAGCGGAGCAGCAATACTCAGTCCGGCGCGGCGGGCGCATTTAGGGTTGATGACGAATCCGAGTTTCCGGCCCTGGCGGCGCAGCTGGATCATGCCCCCATTTTCGGCAAAGCTTTCGGTTTCTCCCAGGGTCAGCATCGGTCGCTGCGCATAGGTGCCGAGGATTTCACGCTCAAAGGGCTGCTTGTCCGACCCCAGGTAGAGTACCCGGCAATCCGCCGGCACGGTCTCGGACTGGCTGTAGTGGCGTACTTCCACCGGCCGTTCATCCAGAATCCGCCCCTGCAGGCGATCCAGGGCTCCATCGAAGGCATCCTCTCCAAGCAGGCAGAAGGCGAATACCGGGGAAGACGCAGCCGATTCGGGCCACTCGACGAACTGGACCAGCTTGTACACCAGGGCCGCCTTGAGAGCGTTCTCCTCGCTGGTCGGCACCTCAGCCTGACCGAACACCGGACTCAGCAACAGCAGCAGCAACAGCCGGTGCCACCAGGGCACACGGCCGGACCACCTGCGGAAAAGACGAAAAACGCTCATCATTCTCAGGCTTCAGAAACCCCAACGCAGGGTCGCCAGCAGGGAGCGCTCGACTTCGGTCAGGACCAGGATATTCTCGCTGGCAAACTCGGCATGGCGGTCGTGCAGCAGGTTGAAACCGGCCACGGAGAATTCCATGTCGCCCCTGCGCCAGGCCAGCCGCAGGTTGAAGCTGGTGTAGGCCGGGATCGGTCTGGGGCGGGAATAGCCGGCAAAAGGCAGCTCGTCCACATGATAGATCCACAAGTCCATGGACAGGTCCGGGCGGATGTTGTGCTGGGAGCGCAGCGACCACTGGTAGTCCGGAGCCGAACCCTCGAGGACAGAGTCGCCCAACATATCGGTGCCATCCGCATCCCTTTTCGCATCGATATCCAGCCAGCTGTAGTTGAACTTCAGACGCCAGTTCTCGCGCACCTGCCAGTCCAGGCTCAACTCGAGTCCCTGGCTGGTGGCCGAGCGCTTGTTGCCATAGGTCATCTCCGTGGGGAGATAGATCCACTCGCCGGGGAAATACGGACTCGGCACCTGGAACGATTGCCGGCTGAGCACCTCGTAGGTAATCAGCCGGTCATAACGGTTGTGAAACAGGGCCAGATCGAGGGAAAGCTTCTCATCGGGTCGCAACCGGTAACCGATCTCGAAGGCATCGACCGCCTCCGATTCCAGTTCCGGGTTGCCGTCCAGGCGCAAAACCTGCGGCAAGGGGTAGTTGGGGTCGACCGGATCGGGGGGCAACAGGTAGGCAACAATGCTACTGGCCGTCCCCAAGCGCACGGGCGTATGCACGGCACGCGAAACGGCCCCCCACCAGGTCTGGGTTTCATCCGGCGTCCACAACAGTCGAAGGCTGGGCTGGGTTTCCATGCCGGTAATCTCGTTGTGCTCCCATTTGATGCCGGCGGTGAAATGCAGCCGGTCGTTTATGGCATATTCATCCTGAACGAACAGGTTATAGAGCGACGGATACTCCGGATCCTCGTAGAAGATGGTACGGAAGGTATTGCCGAAGCTGTCGTCGATATAGCGATAGCCGAACCCCCACAGCAGCTCATTGCGCGGACTCAGGGTCCAGTTCTGGCTGAAATCGATGTCCAGAGTATTCACCTGCAGATAGGCCACCTTCTCGTCGCGCTCGGTATGGTCGGCATAGACCTGCAGGTTCGTCGTGACCTCACCGCCCTCGCGGTTCCAGCGCATCATCAGGTTGTAGCCGCTGGATTCGAAGGCATCCTCGACAAAGGGAATGACATAGGGGTGCTGCGGATCCGGCGGCTGGTTGGCCGGATCCAGCGGATCGAGTATGAACTGGCGCAGGGTCTGGTTCTCGTCGGCCCGGTAGTAATCGCCCTGCAGGATCAGACTGTCGCGGGACGAAAGGGCAAGGTCCATGCGAAAACCGGCCTGGACCTTTTCCCAGTCGTCACCGGCCTCACCCCCTAGATCGGGGCTGTAGCTGCTGTCGCGCTGGTTGAACTTGGCATAGACGCGGCCGAAACCGCCATCGCCGAAGGCAAAGCCACGGCGCAGAACCGCAACGGTCTTCTCCTCGTCCCCGGCCCCGATGCTGACCAGGGTGCCCTGGCTTTTCTCCGCGCTGCGGGTGATGATGTTGATGACGCCATTGACGGCATTGGCGCCCCAGATGGTTGCGCCCGGCCCCCGAACGACCTCGATGCGATCGATATCCTCCAGCAGCACATCCTGTACCTCCCAGTACACCCCGGCATAGGTGGGCGTATAGACACTGCGACCGTCGATCAACACCAGCAGCTTGTTGGCGAACTGACCGTTGAAGCCCCGGCTGGAAATGGCCCACTTGTTACTGTCGATGCGTGCAACCTGGATGCCAGGTGCCAGTCGAAGGACTTCCGGAATGCTGGTGACCCCACTGCGGCGAATATCCTCATTGGTGATGACGAAGATGGCCGCGGCCGAATCCGTCAGCCGCTGCTTCTTTCGAGCCACCGAGGTCACCTCCAGCGACAGCAGATCCTGCAGGTCGAGAGAAAGGTAATCGTCGAGTGGATCGTCGGCCCGCAACAGGTGCGACTGCGCCAGCAGGGGAAGGGCTAAGGAAAGGGTGGCAAGCAACCTGGGCATGAAGACAACTCCAGCAATCGGACAGTATTGGCTGGAGTATAGGCAGTATCGAGGAAACTGCCGGACCCGGGAATGTGGTCAGCTGTCAGCCCCAGTCGTGCTCGTTGGAGTCCACCCGCGTGTCGAGGTCGCGCAGAATGCCGTTGTGAATATCGTAGATCCAGCCGTGGATCGCGAGATCGGAGCCGCGGCGCCAGGCCTCCTTGACGATGGTGGTATGGCAGACATTCTTCACCTGCTCCATGACATTCAGCTCGCACAGCCGGTCCAGACGCTGACCCGGCTCCAGTCCGGCCAGTTCCTCCTTGTGGAAACGACCCACATCCTTGATGTGGCGCAGCCAGTTGTCGATCAGACCATGCTCCGCATTCTCCAGCGCCGCCTGGATGCCGCCGCAGCCGTAGTGCCCGCAGACAATGATGTGCTTGACCTCGAGAATATCCACCGCGTACTGGATCACCGACAGGCAATTGAGATCGGTATGCACCACCACATTGGCGATGTTGCGATGCACGAACACCTCCCCCGGCGGCAGGTTGATGATCTCGTTGGCCGGAACCCGTGAATCGGCACAACCGATCCACAGGTACTCGGGAGCCTGTTGGCTGGCCAGGCGATCGAAGAAACCCGGATCCTCGCGCAGGATCTGCTCGGCCCATTCGCGATTGTTGCGAAACAGTTGATCGATGGAATTCATGCTCGGCGACTGGAATCGGGATGAGCTTTTATACCATGCTTCCCCCGTTCCCGACATCCCCTCTCAACACCTCAAAAAGTGTTGGCAATCCTCCCCAAAATCCGTAGAATCTCGCCCTCACTCAGCGCTGGTAGCTCAGTTGGATAGAGTACTTGGCTACGAACCAAGGGGTCGGGGGTTCGAATCCTCCCCAGCGCGCCATCCATGAAAGAACCCGCCTTGCGCGGGTTTTTTATGAATCAGCCCCGGTACACCCTTGTGCCATGACAACCCGCATGGCAGAACAGTTCATAGGCAATGGTTTCACTGCGCTCGGCGATGTCGATGGCGAGGGGATCCCGGCCCCAGAGGATGACGCGATCGCCGGCGAAGGCATCGATGCCTTCGAGATCGATGGTGATCATGTCCATCGAGACGCGACCGATTACCGGGGCATGCTGTCCGTTGACGAGCACCTGGCCGCCCTGCAGGTGTCGCGGATAGCCGTCCGCATAACCTGCGGCCACGACCCCGACACGCATGTCGCGCGGACAGACGAATCGCCCGCCATAACCGATCCCCTGCCCCTTGCGTCGCCGGTTGACGGCCAGCAGTTGCGACTCGAACTGCATGGCCGGTTTCAGGCATTGCTGGGTCTGATGGTCGAGCATGGGATCGGCACCGTAGAGAGCGATACCGGCACGCACCCAGGGGCGACGCGCCCCAGGCCAGGCGACGATGCCGGCCGAGTTCGCGACACCCCATTCGTATTCCTGTAGACCCAGGGTGTCGACCCGTTCGATCTGTTCGAGGGATTTCCCGTCCTCTCTATCATCGGCATTGGCCAGATGGGTCATCAGGCGGATCTCGCCAAGGCCCTTAAGATCGAGGAGGAAGGCCAGGGCCGCTTCCAGTTCTTCGGCCTCGAAGCCCAGGCGCCCCATACCGGAATTGAACTTGAGCCAGATATCGATGGGACGGTGCCGGTCTGCGTCGGCGAGCAGCCGGAGCTGCCAGTCCTGGTGGATGACCGGGTCGAGGCCGGCATCGATGCAGTCCTGCATTTCCCGCGCATCGACAACGCCACCCAGCACCAGGATCTTCTGCTCGATACCGGCTTCACGCAGTTCCAGGGCTTCCATCGAAGTGGCCACGGCGAAAGCATCGGCATCGGGCAGGGCCCGGGCCACCTGCACCGCACCGTGGCCGTAGGCATCGGCCTTGATCACGGCGATCACCCGGCTTTCGGGCGCGAGCGACCGGAGATAGGCGTAATTGTCGCGAATGGCCTGCAGGTCGATGACGACGCGGGAATGGCGCAGGGAGCTATTCTTCGACGGCGAAGTCATCGTAGGCGAGGTTCTCGAAACGGGTGTACTGTCCGAGGAAGGCCAGCTTCACGGCGCCTATGGGGCCGTTGCGCTGCTTGCGGATGAGGATCTCGGCCGTGCCCTTGTCGGGGCTGTCCTTGTTGTAGACCTCGTCGCGGTAGATGAAGAGGATCACGTCCGCATCCTGCTCGATGCCGCCGGATTCGCGCAGGTCCGACATCACCGGGCGCTTGTCCGGTCGCTGCTCGACGCTGCGGTTGAGCTGGGACAGCGCGATCACTGGCACATCCAGTTCCTTGGCCAGGGCCTTCAGGGATCGGCTGATCTCCGAGATCTCGGTAGCGCGGTTTTCGGTACTGCCGCCAACCTGCATCAGCTGCAGGTAATCGATGATGATCAGATCAAGACCATGCTCTCGTTTAAGGCGCCTGGCCCGGGCACGCAAGTCGGTTGGCGTGAGGGCCGGCGTGTCGTCGATGAACAGCCGCGCCTTCGACAGCATGGTCACCGCCGAGGTCAGACGCGGCCAGTCCGGGTCCTGCAGCTTGCCGGTACGCAGGTTGTGCTGATCGATACGGCCCAGGGACGACATCATACGCAGCGCCAGCTGCTCGCCCGGCATCTCCATGCTGAACACAGCCACGGATTTCTCGCCGCTGACCGCGGCGTTCTCGGCCAGGTTCATCGCAAAGCTGGTCTTGCCCATGGAGGGCCGGCCGGCGATGATGATGAGGTCGGACTTCTGCAGACCGGAAGTCATCTCATCGAACTTGGAGAAGCCGCTGCTGATGCCGGTGATCGGTTCCTCGCTGTCGTAGAGTTCCTGCACCCGGGTCACGGCCCGTGCCAGAAGCCCCTTGATGTCCTCGAAGCCCTTGCTGTTGCCGGCGCCGGCCTCGGCAATCTGGAACACCCGTTTCTCGGCCTCGTCGAGCAGTTCCTTGCTGCTGCGCCCGTCGGCGTTGTAGGCGGAATCGGCAATCTCGTGCCCGACCTGGATCAGGTTGCGCAGCACCGAGTACTCCCGCACGATCTCGGCGTAGGCCTTGATGTTGACCGCGGTCGGCGTTTCGCTGGCGAGCAGGCCCAGATAGGCCAGGCCGCCGATGCTCTCGAGTTCGCCACGCTTCTCCAGCCAGTCGGAGATGGTGACCACATCGTAGGGCTTGTCCTCGTCGGTCAGCGCGGCGATGGCGCGAAAGATCAGCTGGTGGTCGTGGCGGTAGAAATCCCGCTCGTTGACGATATCGGCAATCAGTTCCCAGGCGCGGTTGTCGAGCATCAGCCCGCCGAGCACCGATTGCTCGGCTTCCATCGAATGGGGCGGCACCTTGAGGTCTTCGACGCGCTGGTTCAGTTCGGCAACACGGTTGGCTAGTTCGGACACGGCTACTCGCGAAAGGGATGGGAGACGGACGCAAAACGGGCGGCTCCCGAAACCGGAAGCCGCCCGTTCAGTGTAGCAAAAGCGGCTCCGCAGGAGCCGAGTTTTTTACTCTTCGCCGACGATGACGACGAGGATCCGGGCATCCACGCCACTGTGCAGGTGCAGGTCGATCTCGTGCTCGCCGGTGACGCGCAACGCACCCTCGGGCAGGCGCACCTCGCGCTTCTCGATGGCGGTGCCGGCAGCGGTGATCGCATCGGCGATATCGGCGGTGCCGATGGAGCCGAACAGCTTGCCCTCGCTGCCCACCTTGGCGGTGATTTCGACCTGCCCCAGCTCCTCGATGGCCTGCTTGCGGGCCTCGGCGGCAGCCTTGGCTTCGGCCATGACCTTTTCCAGTTCGGCGCGGCGCTTTTCGAACTCGGCCAGGTTTTCCGGCGTGGCCGGCTTGGCCTTGCCGCTGGGCAACAGGTAGTTGCGGGCGAAACCGGGCTTGACGGTTACCTTGTCACCCAGGGAACCCAGGTTCTCGATGTTTTCCAACAGAATGACTTCCATAGGATATTCCTCACTTATTCATCAGTATTGGCAGGTGTCTTCAGGTAGGCCCTGAAGTTCACCCAGTTGTCGATCACTCCCAGCAGGGCAACTGCGGCCACCACCTGGGGAAAAATCAGCATCAGCAGGTACAGCACGAACAGCGAAAATCCGCGTTTCCCCCGGCGTGCCCAGTCATGCACAATGGCCAGCCCCTGGTAGAGGAAGGCCGCCAGCACCACCATCGCCATCGACAACAGCAGATCCTGGCGCAGCAGCAGGGCCGCAATGGCTATCAGCAGCGCCACCAGACCCGCGATCTTGCCAAGGCGTATCGCGAGGAATTCCTCGCGGAAGCCGTCGGAGCCGGCCAGCCGTGCCTGGAACCAGCGCGAAGCCAGCAGCGTGGCGACGAA
>WGBK01000393.1 GCA_015494335.1 Gammaproteobacteria bacterium
CTCTGGTATGTACCTTTGACCTTCCCAAGGGACACGACCGCAGCCGTGTTAACCGGTATCTGTGCTTAGGCCAGAAGGTCGGCAGCGAGAAGCAGCTGACAAAAAAGGAGACGGACGGCAATATGGAGTTGACCCGTTTTCGTGGACACCTGATGAGATGATTTGAGAGGAGGTGTCTGGAAATGGGCAAAACGAGGATTCTCAATTCCTGATAGAGGGCAAGCGCCTTTTCTGGTGGATTGGCTGTGGGCAGCAAGTTGATTTGGTGTTCTTTCCGCTGAATGATTTTATTACGGTCATAAGGGTCTTTGCGTGGCGAGTGGGTAATCTGGCGTTGCGTTGTGGAGAGTGCAGACGCGGGCTTTGTTGGTGATGGCGCCGGCGCGCGATCCTCGTTTACCACGTCGGCATGTCCGGTTGATTCGTCTGCGTCCACCGGCGATGCTGGTCGAGGTGATGGGTATTGGCTCAGCAAGCGATCGAGGTATGCTTCTTGGGCGGCCGGGGTGTAAATGGAACCTGGGCTGTTGTCGCGCCGAACATGGACCTCGCTTCTTCCGATATTGTCGATCAGTGTCCGTAACCGCAGGGCGACAACTTTCTCGTCGTCGACGATCTTGAGTTTTCCATCGTTTTCAACCTGAATGCCGATACGGTGCAGACGGGCGTTGTTGAGCAGTCGGGTCAGTGTGGTGATGGGGAACTCCGGATTGAACGGAATGCCCAGCCCAAGAGCGGTGCGCAGCAGCCTGGCCGCGAGGTCATTCTGCCCGCGTTCGCCCCGGTCAAGTTCGAACAGGGCTTTCTCGACCGCGCTCCATTCCAGTTGTCCCTCGCCTTGCCCAGTGCCGGTATGCAGTCGATCGATGAACAGCATGATCCGTTTTGGGTCGTTACTGTGATATACAGTAATCTGTTCAGGGATATTTGTTATGCGCTGCCGCAGGCGCATGAAACGGTGACGTTCTGGTTCGTTTGGCAACCAGTCGGGTTGTCGAATCAACTTCAGGGCGGCGATTCGGCGGTTACCATCCTTTACGATCAGGCTGTTATCGTCAGGCCCGTCGGTGACGACGATCGGCATGATAGTCATTCCGTTTTCACAGATGTCCCGCGCCAAGTGGTAGAGCTGGTCGCTCCTGGATAGGAAAATCTGCACCACTGCTTCACGTTGGTTCCGGGCACCAAGCAGGCGGATTCGTGGATTATCCAAGTCTAACAGAATATCGGAAACGGCGATATTTCGTAGCGTAAATCCGTTGTCATTCAATGGGATTGGATGTTGTTCCATAAGATCTTGCCTGCACTTGGTAAGTTGACCGAGGCACACATGTCACGCTGTTACATGGAGATGTTCGCCCATATCTCCCTGCAACAGGGAGTGGAGTTACAATAATAGCCAGAGTCTACTGTTCTCAACAGACTTGGGAATCATCCCGTGGGGAGGGTTTTCTCAAGCCCACGCAAAGTAACGGCACCGAGGATAGCGTGAGCATCCCGGGAACTCCCGGCCGGCGGGTGGCCTCGGCGATGATGTCAACACCGATGCTCTTTGACCGCAAATCACCGATTCGAGATGTCCGGTTTTCAACGATTTTTCCCTTGGCTGACCAGGCCGTGTGAGTCGGGTCACTTGTCTCCTTCGGGTTCGGGTCGGTTGACAGGTTCGTAGGCATGCGCGTCAAACATAAACTCTTTATTTTCAATATCATGCGGCACCTGTCACTGTGATATTTGAGTGCTAAGATACTGAAAATGAACGGCAGTGAGATCCTGCGTTAGCACATTTTTGGGTACACCAGATTTGCGCGATCCTAATTGACAGGTGTTACTATATCTCGGGGTATTTACATAACTCCCGAGTTAATGTAACGTCATTTCCCATGACCCGCCAGACAACACAAAATGACAAAGTCCTCGCACTGGTCAGGAGGGCCGGGGTTCTGCGTCCCCGGGATCTCATTCCTTATGGCATTCCCCGGACCTGTCTGAGCCGCCTGGTTGCCGCCGGCAAGCTGCAACGAATCGGCCGGGGACTCTACGTCCTTCCTGACAACGATGTGACCGAACATCACTCGCTTGCCGAGGCATGCAAACTTGTGCCGAAGGGTGTGGTCTGCCTGCTGTCCGCCCTGCGCTTTCATGAACTCACGACCCAAAACCCCTCCGATGTCTGGCTGGCTATCGGCGAAAAGGCCTGGCAGCCACGCATCCAGTACCCGCCGCTGCGCATCGTGCGCTTTTCCCAGGCCACACTCGGTGCCGGGATCGAGGAACACCGGATCGAGGGGGTGTCTGTACACGTGTATTCCCCCGCCAAGACCGTCGCCGACTGTTTCAAATACCGCAACAAGATCGGCCTGGATGTGGCCATCGAGGCGCTCAGGGAATGCTGGCGGTCACGCCGCTGCACCATGGATGATCTGTGGCACTATGCCGGTCTCTGCCGCGTCCGAAATGTCATGCGACCCTATCTGGAATCACTCGCGGCATGAACAGCAAATCGGGCAAGAACGTTGCCGCCTCGGTACGTGACCGTCTGCTGGCATTGGCCCGCGAACGGGGCGAGGATTTCCAACTGCTTTTGACACAATATGGCCTGGAACGGCTCTTGTATCGCCTGAGCCGGTCCGGTTACCGGGACCGCTTTATCCTGAAGGGTGCGATGCTGTTTATGTTGTGGGGTGAGCAGCCACATCGCCCGACACGTGATGTGGATTTTCTGGGCTTCGGCGACAGCGACACAGCCAGCCTGCGGAAGATCTTTCGTGAACTCTGTGACATCAGCGTCGAGAATGACGGTCTGACACTGATGGCGGACAGTGTACAAGCCGAAATAATCCGCGATGCAGCAGAGTACGGCGGCATACGGGTGAGGCTGTTCGGTGAGCTGGCCGGTGCCCGGGTACCGATTCAGGCCGACATCGGTTTCGGGGATGCCGTGACCCCGGAGGCGATAGAAACCGAATACCCCACCCTGTTGAACAACCCCGCACCTTGCATAAGAGCCTACCCCCGCGAAACCGTCGTGGCGGAGAAATACCAGGCATTGGTCGACCTGGGCTTGGCGAACAGCCGCATGAAGGATTTCCATGACCTCTGGGTCATCGCACGCCAATTCGATTTCGATGGCATCCTGTTGTCCAAGGCCATCCACAACACCTTCACCCGCAGGCGCACCCTCCTCCCGGGGCAGACACCGGCAGGCCTCAGCCCTGCATTCTACGAAGATTCGGGAAAGAACGCCCAGTGGGACGCCTTCCATAGAAAAAACAGGATCGATGCCACACCGCCGCCCCTTGCGGATGTCTGCCGCTTTCTGGAAACCCTCCTTGGCCCACCGACGCAGGCCCTGAAACGGGGCCGGGCGTTCAGGGCCAGGTGGCAACCCGGGGGACCGTGGACTTGACGAAGGAAGATGCACTGCGCCAGACCATCGCCCACGAGGAAGCGCTGCTCGCCGAACTCACACGCAAACAAAAGCGAAGTGCGCATTTACGATTATGTGGACAGTCAGGTGCCGATGCTCGCCCGGATGTTCGAACGGCGCCAGCGCGGGTACCGCGCCATCGGTTACAGCACTGGAGAGATTTCGGGCCTGTAGAGCGTGTCTTGCTGTAATCAGAAAAGGCCGACCTTCTGGCTTGACACCAGAGCGTCGTCAATCAAGCAAACACCATGTGAAGATTTAAGTGTCTGAAGACACAATGTATGCGGTGCACACGAACACCAGACGACCTGGTTTTACTGGCACATTTTCGGGCACACATGGAGAGGATGAGAAAGAACAAGCGGCTGGATAACACCATAACCGCTTGTATTTTCCTGTAAAAATGGCGCGCCCGGAAGGATTCGAACCTCCGACCGCCTGGTTCGCAGCCACGCGCGCGAATCATGGTATGGCATTGATTTCACTACTGTTTCGGATTGTGGCTTGTGACATTCCGTCGTGCAGACGGCCAGCATAAGGTGCTGATTTTTCGAGGTGAGTATCTGCACAATGTCACAGCTTTGCTTGTTGGGGGCGTCGCTTTGCTGACGGTGGAACACCCGAATTTCGCCAAACAGAAACACACCGAACTCAACGGCTACAAGTTGCTTCAACCACAGGCCGCGCGATCCTCATCTGGCTCGACCGCCAGGCGCACGCCCAGCGCCCGCATCACCCGCATCACCGTATCGAAGCGCGGCGCGGCGCCCCCGCGCAGCGCCCGGTAGAGCGCCTCGCGGGCCAGTCCGGACTCGCGGGCGATCTCCGTCATGCCGCGCGCGCGGGCAATGGTCCCCAGCGCCTCGATCACCGCGTTGGGATCATCCTCTTCCAGCACGGCGGACAGATAACCGGCGATGTCCTCCGCGTCGTGCAGATACTCCGCCGGATCGAAATCCGGCAATTCGGAAACACGAATCTTTTGGCTCATGGGTCAATCCTCCAGGGTTTTGGCCAGCGCGATGGCGCGCTCGATGTCCCGGCGCTGGGTGGACTTGTCGCCACCGCCCAACATCACGATCAACACATCGCCACGCCGGGTGTAGTACATGCGCCAGCCGGGGCCGAAAAACTCCCGCATCTCGAAGACGCCCTCGCCAACCGGCTTCACATCACCCAGGTCGCCATTCGCCGCGCGCTCCAGACGTCGAACAAGGCGGCCTCGCGTCCTGCGGTCTTTCAGGCCATCCAGCCACTCGGCGAACTCGGGTGTCTGCTTGATCTGGAACATGGATTGATTGTAACTGCTCGGTCACACATATTCAAACCAAGTTTGACACCCCGCGCCTGCGGGGACTACCCCGAATGCTTCCCAATCCACTCCTTCAGCGCCTCGCCCATGCGCGTCTGCCAACCCTTGCCCGTGGCCTTGAAGTGGGCCACCACCTCGGGCGAGAAGCGGATATGCACCGGAACCTTCGGGTTCGCCTTGTGCGGACGGCCCCGGCGGCGCACTGCCTGCTTGAACGACTCTGGCAGATCGGATTCCTCGAAGGGCTTGAACTCCGCCAGCTCATCGTCGGTGAGCAGGGTGCCGTCCTCGCGCGCTTGGCGGGTGATCTCCCGGTCCTCTTCCTCAGTGGGCAGTTCGATGATCCGCCCGTCACGTGTCTTGATGATTTGCGTAGCGGTACGCCTCCCGGCGATTGGCCCTGCGAAAACCGATGACCCGGATTGTGTCCACGCGAATCGTAAACACCAGGTTGTACACCCGCTCGTTCCGAAGGCGATGATAGAGCCTCGGGTCGTCACGCCGCCTTGATCTCCAGCCGCAGGCCTAGCGCGCGCGCAACCTTCAGGATGGTGGCAAACGATGGGTTGCCTTCACCTGACAGCGCCTTGTAGAGCCCCTCCCGGCTAAGACCGGCATCGCGGGCGATCTGCGCCATATTGCGAGCACGGGCGATGGCGCCTAAACCTGCGGCGATCGTCCTTCCGTCGCCCGTATCCTCATCGATGCAGGCCTCCAGATAGGCCTGGATCTCCTCATCGCTCTTGAGATAGTCCGCCGCATCCCAGCGAGTGAATCGTTCAGTCATTACCTGCCCTCCATTCCGTCGCCAACGCCTTGGCCCGTTCGATGTCGCGCCGCTGCGACCCCTTGTCTCCGCCGCTGAGCAGCACAATCAGCGCCTGCCCTTGTTGAATGAAATACAGCCGATAGCCAGGGCCGTAATAGATGCGCGCTTCCTGCAACCCATCACCCAGCGCCTTCACATCGCCCAGGTTGCCGGTTTGCATGCGCGTAATGCGGGCATTGATCCGCGCCTTGGCGCGCACATCCCGCAGCCTGTTCAGCCAGGCCTCGAACGTGGCGCTTTTGATTATCTCGAACATATGTAAACCATAGTTAACACACTGCTATCTGTCAACCGCACCCCGCACATCCACCCCCTAACCCACTACGTACATCCCTCCGTGCATTGCCCTGACTTGCTGCGTACATAGGGTGTGGCAGGTAGGTGCCATGCGATGGCCATGGGGGAAGCGTCACGGTCAGGCGCCGTTGCGCACCCGCGTCTCCATGCTGTGTACCTGTGGCGTCATGTTGACTGGAGCCAGCACCGTTTCCGGGTGCGCCCGCTGGAACACCCGGAACAGTTCAGAGGAGGTCGAAATCAAGGTGAAAGCGGCATGAGACTCTTCGGCCGGCGCGCCCCGGATCAGGCCCACGCAAAGTGACGGCACCGAGGATAGCGTGAGCATCCCGGGAACTCCCGGCCGGCGTTCTTTCCGTTCCTGACCGTCCGCTGGACCAGCTTTCCATCATCCAGCTAGGCATTGGATGGGAACAGTCCCGGCATCCACTTGGGGGCGAGCCTTGCCGGAAATGCCAAGGTGACCGGAGCGCGGGGCGATTCCGAAGTGATGACCCTGTGTTCAGCCAGTGCGGAAAGGATGCGTCGCGCGTGTCGATCCGAGACATCCAGAATGCCTGAAGCCTCGCCACGCTTGATACTTCCCCGGATCAGCAGGGCCTCCAGGATACGATGGGCCTTGGCAGGTAGATTGCCCGAGCGGATCTCCTCTTCGGCCCAAGACAAGATGCGCCGATGCAACTCGTGCGGTTCAACCAGGCCTTCCATGAAACGGACCTGATCAATGCAGGTTTCAAGGAAAAATCGGGAAAAGGAGGCCAGGGCCTCTTCGCTCAAATGCCCCCTTCCATCCAGGTCGTTTCGGCGAACCTGGTCGCATTCCGCCAGGTGCCTCTTGTACTCCTCTTCCCGCCTGGCCAGCCCGCGGGCGATCGACCAGATGCCCCGGGTACCAAGGAGTTCCAGAAACATGGCATGGGACATGAGCCGTGCCACCCGACCATTGCCATCGGCGAATGGGTGTATCCACAGCAGCCGGTGATGTGCGGCTGCGGTGGCCAGTAGGGCATCGGATCTACCCAGGCTGCGGTAGACCTGCTCAAATCGGCCGAGGAAGCGGGGCAAGGCGCCAGGACTGACGGGTACATGGTTCCCCACCCTGACATGGTGCGTGCGGAACTTGCCCGGAAATACTTGAATACGCTCCCTGGTGTCGGGGTTTGTCGTCCACAGGAGTTCGTCGGGCAGGAGTTCCGAGAATCTCTTGTGGATCTCGCAGAGGCCTGCCACGGAGGTGACTCGTCCCTGCAAGCCACCTCCGTCGATCCACTCCTGAACCTCGATGTGGGCTCTGGCCTCAAGCTGCAGGTTGCGTTTCTCGGGGTTGTTGCTGTAATCGTCGTTCAGTGCGCGTTCTATGTCGTTGGGATGGGTGTCATGACCCTCGATGAGGTTGCTGTAGTAGCAGTTTATGGAGCGGATCAACCCCCCGAGGGAGGCCAACACCGGTCCCGGAAGACGGTCTGCCCATTTCGGCGAACGTGACCGCTGATTTCGGGGAACGTGACCGACTTGCTCACCGGTCCGTCACTGGAGTGGGTTTTCTACGCTGAGCGGTCACGATCAGTCAAGTCGGCGGCGAGCTTGCGCATTGATTCCCCGCGCAGTTCGAGGCGGTGTGCCCCGTGCAGCAGCCGGTCGAGGATGGCGTCTGCGAGGGTTGCCTCACCGATGTAGTCGTGCCAGTGCTCGGTGGGCAGCTGGCTGGCGATCAGGGTGGACCGCCGACCATGCCGGTCCTCGATGACCTCCATCAGGTCCTGCCGCTGGGCGGCGGTGATCTTCTGGATCCCCCAGTCGTCGAGGATCAGCAGGTCCATCTTGAGCAGCTGGTTCATCAGGCGGGGGTAGGAGCCGTCTCCGTGGGCGATACGCAGCTGCTCGAACAGCGTCGGCAGGCGCAGGTAGCGCACCGACAGGCCCTGACGGCAGGCCTGGTTGCCCAGGGCACAGGCCAGCCAGGTCTTGCCGCAGCCGGTGGGGCCGGTGATGCACAGGTTCAGCGACTGGCGGATCCAGTCACCACTTGCCAAGGCCGCCATGCGGGATTTTTCCAGGCCCCGAGGGTGGCGGTAGTCGATGTCCTCGATACAGGCATTGACCCGTAACCTGGCGGCCTTGAGCAGGCGGGCCAGCCGCCGGTTCTCGCGGTGCAGTACCTCGCGCTCGACCAGCAGGGCGAGGCGCTCGTCGAAGCTCAGGTCGTGGGTCTGTGGTTGCTCGCGCTGTTGCTCCCAGGCCTCGAGCATGCCGGTGAGCTTGAGGGCGCGCAGTTGTTCGGTGGTCTGTTGGTTCAGCATGATCGCCCTCCTCAGTGGTAGTAGCCGGCACCGCGCACGTTGCCGTGCAGGGGCAGCTCCCCCTGGCTGCTGTTCTCATCCTCCGGCGGCAGCCGGTCGAGGCCCTGCTTGAGGATCGAGGCCACGCTGTGGTAGCTGGCCGAGCGGATCGCCAGGGCCCGCTCGCAGGCCTTCTCCAGGCGGGTGGGGTGGTAACGCTTGGCCAGGTTGAGTAGTCCCAGGCAGGCGCGGTAGCCGTGCTCGGGATGTGGCCTGTCCTCGAGCTGTTGCTTGACCACCTGGGCAGTGCAGGGTCCGATGTCGGCGGCCCAGTTCATGAAGCGCCCCGGCGACCACTCCCGATGGGCCTGGTGAGACTTGGGCATGTGGGCGGTATCGGTGCTGTAGCGCCCCTGACCGTGTCGGGCATGGCTGGCGACCCGCTTCCCTTTGTGCATCACCTCAACGGTGGTGGCGGTGATGCGCAGATCCAGAACCTGCCCCACCAGGGCATGGGGGACGCTGTAGAAGCGTTTGTCCACCTCGACGTGATAGTCGATGCCCGGCTTCGCCTTGCGCCACTCGGCGTACTCATAGTCATCGGCAGGCAATGGCTTGAGGGCAGGCCGGTCGAGCGCCTCGTACAGGTCGCAGCGACTCTCGCTGCGCCTCTGGAAAGGTCGCCGGTTGAGCTCAACCAACAACTCAGCGATGGCGGCATTCAGTTCAGCCAGCGAGAAGAACGTGCGATGTCGCAGCTTCGCCAGGATCCAGCGCTCAACGACCTGTACGGCGACCTCCGCCTTGGCCTTGTCCTTGGGCTTGCAGGGCCGTGCCGGCAGCACGGCGGTGCCGTAGTGGGCCGCCAGCTCGGCATAGGTGTCGTTGATCTTCGGCGCATAGCGGCTGGCACGGGTGACCGCGGCCTTGAGGTTATCGGGGACCAGCAGTTCGGGCACCCCGCCAAAGAACTTCAGCATCCGCTGGTGGGAGCCAATCCAGTCGGGTAGCGACTGGGTCCAGGTGGCCTCGGCGTAGGTGTAGCTGGAGGCCCCGAGCACCCCGACGAAGACCTGGGCCTCCCGCACTTCGCCGGTGTGGCGGTTGACGATGGGCACGGTCGGGCCGCAATAGTCGATGAAGGCCTTCTCACCGGCCCGGTGCTGCTGGCGCATGCTGCGTTTCTGGCGATCCCGCCATGCCCGATAGTGGTGACAGAACTGTGTATAGCGGTAGGCCTGCTCCCCGTGGCGGGCGACATACCCGGCCCACAGCAGTTGCAGCGTCACCCCCTTGCGCTTGAGCTCCTGGTGGAGCTGGAAGCAGTCCGGCTGGACGAAGCGCGCCGGCTTCGCCTTGGCCGGGAACAGCAGGGCCTCGAGGGCCGCTTCGTCCACCCCCTCGGGCAGCGGCCAGGTGATGCCCTTGGCACGGGCCAGGCTCACGTATTTACTGACCGCGCCCTTGGAGAGTTGGCAGGCGCGAGCGATCTTCTCGTGGCTGAGTTGGGCCTCGTACTTGAGGCGCAGTATTTCGATGATTTGCTTCATTGGAATCCTCGCTGTCGGCATTCCCCGTCTCCTTCAGGCAAAAGGCGACAGTTGTGCCGGATAAAGTGAAAGAATTCCAGTGAGTTGGGTGAGATTACGGGGATCGTGACCGGGGTTTTCGGCATCGTGACCGCTCATTTCGGGCACACCTCCGAAATCGGTCACGATAAAACGAAATCCCCGGTCACATTGCTCCGAAATGGCCGGTCACGTTCGACCGAAATGCATGGTCACGATGGGCCGAAATATGCA
>WGBK01000394.1 GCA_015494335.1 Gammaproteobacteria bacterium
GGCGTTTGCCGCACTGCCCATGGGGCCGACGAAGCCGTAGGCCAGAAGGATACCGAGAAAGGTTCCCACCAGCGCGGCGCCCACGTGTGCTCCCAGTTCGGCCGGGTCTCCACCGATGGAACCCATGGTGATGATGACGCCGAGCACCGCGGCCACGATACCGAACCCGGGCAACGAATCACCCACCGAGGTGAGGGCGTCCCCGGGTTTCATGGCGTCACTGTGATGGACCTCCAGCTCGATGTCCATCAGGTTCTCGAGTTCGAAGGCATTCATGCTTCCGCCGACGATCAGGCGCAGGTAGTCGGTGAGGAACTCCATCGCGTGATGATCGGCGACGATCTTGGGGTATTTGGTGAAGATGTCGCTGTTGGCGGGCTCGTCGATATGGGATTCGAGCGCCATCACCCCCTCCTTCCGCGCCTTGTTGAACAACTCGTACATCAGGGCGAGCAGCTCCATGTACATCGCCTTGTCGTATTTGGAGCCCTTTATCAACACGGGAAGACTCATCATCGCCTTCTTGATCACACCTCCCGGATTGGCGATGACGAATGCTCCGAATGCGGCGCCGCCGATGGTGACATACTCGGCCGGTTGCCACAGTATGGCCAGATTTCCGTGTGCCATCAGATAGCCTCCGATGACGCTACCTGTGACGATCAATATGCCCAAGATAAGTTTCATGGAAATCGGTTCCTTTCTGTCACAGACTTAAATCATTGTCTTGTGTTGCCGATAATCTGTATGACCAGCGGTCGAGCCCGACCTTCGTATCGTGTCGAAGTAGGTTATCGAACATTGGCCCGTTCTCTTTATGGGCTGGAGACACTATTTCATGAGTGGAGATCCAAAAAAATGGGTTGCTCAATGGATTGGGAGCGGGCTGTTGCCGGCGATGGAGCAGACTGTCGACCACCTGAGGCGCTTCTTCGACGATCCCGATCCGTTCGAGCACCTTCCCGACGTGATCCACCGTGACCCTGGTTTCACCTGTCACTTGTTCAGCCGCGCGAACGGTCTTCATCACCGTCACTTCGGCATGCCGGTCACCACGGTGGAACATGCGATGATGATGCTGGGATTGAACCGGATACGGGGAATCACCGAGGCACTCCCTCTCTTCGACCCGCTGAAGGGAGAGCATGCGGGATTGTCGAGGACCTACGGCAGGGCTTATCACGCGGCACATTACGCGTGGGTCTGGGCCAGGCTGCGAGCGGACATGGTGCCTTGGGAGGTGTTCACCGCCGCTCTGCTCCATCCCGTCGGCGAAATGGCGGTCTGGTACCTTCAGCCCGAACGGGCCGAAGAGATTGAGGATCTCGTCCATGGTACGGGACACAAATCCCGTGAAGTCGCTCAACGCCACGTGCTGGGTTTCCGCTACGACGAACTCTCCGCCGAGCTCGCCCGCCTGTGGAAGCTGCCCATACTGCTTCACGACGCTCTACGTCCGCAAAATGCGGCGAGACCACGGGTGAAACTCATCCTTCTCGCCCAGACGCTGGCTCGTGCCGCAGAGCGATCCTGGAACTCGCATAGGGCGTTATCCTGCCTGGAGGAGGTGACAGAGCTGCTGCATCAACCATTTGCGGAAGTTGTCGAGAGTACCCGTCGAGCGGCGGAAGAGGCATCCCGGGCTATCGCTCCTTACGGTTTGTTTCCAGTGACCGACGAGCTTACAGCCATTCCTCCAGGATCGGAGAACGAGGGGAAAGAAAGGGTTCGGTCCGTGAAGAACGTATCACCACTGGTGTCTGAGGGCGCCCCCTTCGAGGGTCGGCCAGAGGTGCTGGAGGAAACCATTCGATGGTTCCGTACGGTCGGTGACGACTCCCTCAACCTTTCGGCCATCATGCGGCGCGCCGCCGACGGGATTCATCAGGGGATCGGTCTGTCGCGGGTGGTCTTTGCCGCCTGTACGCCGGACGGGAAGTCTCTCAGGGCACGCGTGGTCAGAAGCTCCGAAGAGAGCGCGGAGTTCGAGCAGCTTCGCCTTGACCTGCAGCCGCCCCATCTGTTCACCAGACTCATGGAGAAACCGGCCAGCATCTGGGTCAATACGGGCAACCGAGACAAATTCGGCGAGCTGCTTCCGCCGGAGCTGTTGCACCTGCTGGACACCGACAGTTTTTTCGCCCGTTCGTTGTTCCTTCAGGACCGGCCATTGGGAATGTTCTATTGCGACTGCCACCGGAACACCGCCTGCCTGGATGAGCAGCGTTACAAGGATTTTCAGCATCTCTGCGACCACGTCACAGCAGCCTTGCAGAAGGCGACCGTTCTTTGAGAGGGCTCCCTTGCCGCCCCGGGGAACAATCCCTCCGGTAAAGTTTTTTCGTCAGATGGCGATAACCGATAACGTAGTCCTCATACCCGGAAACCTTCCATGACCATGCGCAAATCCAGCCTCGAGGCCGCTTACAAATTGCTGGAACAGTCGCTGCTTCACCATGCCGGGAAGCCGGTGGGGACCGTCGCCGCCCTGGATCCGGCACTGGTGGCGCCCAACTATGCGGAGTGTTTCATCCGTGATTTCGTTCCCTCTGCGCTGGTCTTCCTGATGGAGGGAAAGACGGAGATCGTGGTCAACTTCCTGAGGCTCGTTCTCGACCTGAGGGCACAGCAACCCATCATTCTCGGTCACGAACGTGCGCCGGGCCTGATGCCGGCCAGTTTCCGTATTCCCAACGACGGCGACGATGACGACATGCCGTCCGCCGACTTCGGGGACCGCG
>WGBK01000395.1 GCA_015494335.1 Gammaproteobacteria bacterium
GTAGCGCCAGACCGAGGCAAAGCCTTGCACCGGATCGCCCCCGGCGGCACCGGCGGCCACCAGCAGCGGCAGATAGTGCTCGGTGGTCGGCACGGACAGGGCTGCGCCTTCCAGACTCATCGGGTCGCACAGGGTATCGGCATCCCCCGCCGCAACGGCCTCATCGACAGCGGCCATGAAGTCCCGTGCCCATGCCTCGGGACGGGTATTCATCGGTTTGCCCAGGTCGGCTCGCGCCAGATTGTGGACGATGACGCCGCTGGCCACAATCAGCACACCCTCCTCCCGCAGAAATGCCAGTTTCTGTCCCAGACGATAGTGGGCCTCGAAGCCCAGCCCCGGCGCTACAGACAGCTGGGTCACCGGTAGCTGCGCCTCCGCGAAACAGGCCTTCAGCGGAACCCAGGCCCCGTGGTCGAGACCGCGGTCCTGGTCGAGAGCCAACCCCAGCCTTTGCGCCAGCTCTTCCGCCCACCCGGTATCTTCCGGCGGCGCATATCGCATCTCGTACAGGGCCTCGGGAAAGCCATGAAAATCGTGAATGGTCTGTCGGTTCCGATTTCCGCCAACGCTCAAGGCCGGTGTGGTCCAGTGCGCGGAGACGACCAGTATGCGTTTCAGCCCATCGGCTTGCGCACTGGCCCCGCGCCAGGCATCGATCACCGGATCCTGCTGCAGCAGGATATCCGGCGAACCGTGGGCTATGAACAGCACGGGTGCCTTCGAAGAGGGTGCGGCTTGCATCGGTGGTTTCCTCGGGTCTGACTTGCGGGTGATGAGCCTTTGGATTCCGCTTCGCCGAAAAGGTTTGCAACCCGGCGATCAAAGCATGTATCCATCCCTTGCGGCTGCTAGAATCGCCTTCCCTGTTCCTGCCGGAAACCGTCGATGCTTGCCCGTCTGCGCCAGATGCCGCCGGAAATCCTGCTCTACCTGATGGCGGCGGCCGTGCCCCTGTCCTTCGCCACCTGGCGGGCGTTGCTCAACAACTTCGCGATCGAGGAAGCCGGTTTCGACGGCGTCCGCATCGGTACCCTGCAGAGCCTGCGCGAGGTGCCGGGCTTTCTCGCCTTTGGCGCGGTGTTCCTGCTTGCCTGGATGCGCGAACAGACACTGGCCGTACTCTCCCTGCTGGCTCTCGGCATCGGCACCGCGCTGACCGGTTTCCTGCCCACGGTCTGGGGCCTGTATTTCACCACCGTACTGATGTCACTCGGCTTCCATTATGCCGAAACCATGCAGCAATCCCTGTCCATGCAACTGATCTCGAAGGAACGCATGCCCGAGGTGCTGGGGAAACAGATCGCCGTAGGTTCGTTCACCGGCCTGTTCGTCTTCGGCCTGCTGTGGCTGCTGCTGGATCAGTGGCACATCGACTATGTCTGGATCTATCTCGTTGGTGGCCTGGCAACGGTGCTGCTGGCCCTCGTCATCGGCCGGGGTTTCCCGCATTTCCGCGGCGAGGCCGAACAACACAAGCACCTGGTGCTGCGCCGGCAATACAGCCTCTACTATGCCCTGACCTTTCTCGCCGGGGCACGCAGGCAGATCTTCGTGGTCTTCGCGGGTTTCCTGATGGTGGAAAAATTCGGTTACAGCGCGGCCGATATCTCCGCGCTGTTCCTTGTCAACGGAGCGCTGAACATCTGGCTGGCGCCGAAGATCGGCCGGTTGGTTCACCGCCTCGGCGAACGACGCATGCTCACCCTCGAGTACATCGGCCTGATCCTGATCTTCACCGCCTATGCCTTCGTCGAAAGCGCATGGATTGCCGCCCTGCTCTATATCCTCGACCACCTGTTCTTCGCCATGGCCATTGCCCTGAAAAGCTATTTCAAGAAGATCGGCGACCCGGCCGATTTCGCCTCCACCGCCGGCGTGGCATTTTCCATCAACCACATCGCCGCCGTGGCCCTGCCCTTCCTGCTCGGCCTGCTGTGGATGGTCTCGCCCTCCTGGGTATTTCTCTGCGGTAGCGCAATCGCAGTACTGTCCCTGCTGCTGGCTCAACGCGTGCCCCGGCATCCACAGCGTATCCAATTGCCGGAATTGATGGCAGAATCCAAATCATAAAATTTACTGATTAGAAAATACATTCTGGCAGGCGTAGGCTTTTTGGCTCAAGGATATCGTTGATAACTGAAGGATCAGTTACTCCCTTCCCCTTTCAACTCTGTTCCTTGCAGCTACCGGCCCGGTACTGCCGAGAACCGAAGGCTTGAACAAAGGACTCGTCAGCCGCCAGCCATATCCCTCAGGAAAGGCACCCGATTTCAGGTGCCAGAGGCAAACCGTAAATGGAGAAACGAAATGGCTACCATCACCAATCTGAAACTCAAACTGGTCAAGCATGACCACAAGAAAAAAACCGCCAAGGTCAAGGTCAGCTACAAGCTGAGACTGTCCTGTGTTGAACGCAAGATGACCTGCCTGCGCTTTGTCGAGAATATCGAGCTGTGGGGTGCCGACAGCCCGGACCCGGACGATTTCCTCTATCGTTTTTCAACGGCTTCGTACCCGACCGAACTCGACGGAATCATCTCCCGCTCAAGGACCGTTACCATCGGCGATGATATTCTCGACGAGGACGGTTTCCCGAGGCCTACCGATGAAGTCTATGCCAAGGTCCGGGTCACTCCGGTCATGCCCAAGGGCGATCTCGCCAAGAGCAATACCATCGAGCATCGCTTCTGAACCACTCCCCGCAGTGATCCACAGCATGGGCAAGCCTTTTCGGCTTGTCCATGCACTCACAACCTTGCACTGCGTTCGCGGATCTCGTGGTTGAGAATCCGGTCATTGTCGCGGTAATCCACCGGCACTTCGACCAGGTGCACACCCGGCGTGGTCAGGCAATGCTCAAGCAGGGGCAGCAACTCTTTCGCATCGGATACGCGGTGACCCTGCGCACCATAACTCCGCGCATAGCTGACAAAATCGGGGTTGCCGTATTCGAGGCCGAAACGATCGAAACCCAGGTTGGCCTGCTTCCACTGAATCATGCCGTAGGCATCGTCGCGCAACACCAGCACCACCAGATCGAGCCCGAGCCGAACCGCCGTTTCCAGTTCCTGTGAATTCATCATGAAGCCTCCGTCACCGCAAATGGCCATGACCTTGCGTTGCGGATGGATCAGGTGCGCCGCCATGGCCGAGGGCAGGCCTGCCCCCATGGTGGCCAGGGCGTTGTCCAGCAACACCGTGTTGGGTTGGCAGGCCGGATAGTTGCGGGCGAACCAGATCTTGTAGACGCCATTGTCCAGCGCGATGATGCCGTCTTCCGGCATCGCCCGCCGAACCTCGGCAACCAGCCGCTGGGGCAGAATCGGGAAGCGCGGATCGTCGACACCTTCGAGTAATTGAGCATCCAGCGCGGCCTTGACCTGCAGAAAGCGATCAAAGGACCAGTGCTGCTGCGGCCGGATGGTGTCGGTCAGGCGACAGATGCTGCTCGCGATATCGCCGATCACGCCCTGTTGCGGGTAATAGACCGGATCGATGCGCGCGGTCAGGTAATTCACATGGATGACCTTGAAGCCATCGGGTTGCATGAAAAAGGGCGGCTTCTCGACCACATCGTGACCGACATTGATGATCAGGTCCGAAGATTCGATGGCCCGGTGCAGATAATCACCCGAGGACAGGGCTGCCGTACCAAGATACAGTGGATGGCGCTCGTCCACGACTCCCTTGCCCATCTGCGTGCTGAAGAATGGAATACCCGTCCGGTCGATGAAACGGGCCAGAGCACTGCAGGTGACCTTGCGGTTGGCGCCGGCACCGATCAGCAGCAATGGACGTTGCGCCGATTCGATCATTCCAGCCGCCTCGGCGATGGCATGATCGGTGGCCTGGGGAATATCGAAGCGGCTGCGCCGGATGATGGGCGCATCGCTGTGCTCGCCGGCTATGTCTTCCGGAAGCTCGAGATGAACCGCCCCGGGTCGTTCATCCTCGGCCTGGCGCATCGCCTCGCGCACATTGGCCGGAATACTGTGCGCGCTGGTGATCTGCCGGGTGTACTTGGTCAAGGGTCGCATCATGTCGACGACATCGACGATCTGGAACTGCCCCTGCTTGCTTTCGCGGATCGGTTTCTGCCCGGTGATCATCAACATCGGCATGGCACCGAGCTGGGCATAGGCCGCGGCCGTCACCAGGTTCGTCGCGCCCGGCCCCAGCGTGGACAGGCAGACACCGGGCCGGGCCGTGAGCCGACCGTAGGTGGCCGCCATGAACCCCGCAGCCTGTTCGTGTCGGGTCAGCACCAGGCGGATCGGGGAAACCTTGAGGGAATCCAGCAGGTCGAGATTTTCCTCTCCCGGGATGCCAAAGATGTACTCCACGCCTTCGCTCTCCAGCGCGGCGACAAACAGATCGGATGCTTTCATGGTTTTTCCTCGGTTCCGGACTCTGGCCCACTATCTGCGGCCTGCTCCCGGCAGGATTCCTGCAAGGGGATGCAGGCGTCGTCTATACGGGTCAGGCAGTCGGCAGGAGCAAAGGAATCACTGCGGGCTTCCTGCATCAGCAGCTTGAAACGGTCGGGAACATCCCCTTCCAGCAGACAGCCCGGCGAGAGATAGGGAAAGATCTGGTCATACCGACGGATCTCGGCCTGATCGATGCGGCGATAGACATGTGTACGATTGAGTTCCGAAGTATGGCAAAGCCCGGCCGAGGCAATGATCTCGGCCGTTGCCTGAACGGTTTTCTCGTGAAAATTGGCGACCCGGCGAGACTTGTCCTCGACCACCAGCCCCCGGTACAGGCAGGGATCCTGGGTGGCCACACCGCTCGGGCAGCGGTTGGTATTGCAGATCAGCGAGTGTACGCATCCCAGGGCCAGCATCATGCCGCGGGCGCTGTTGCAGGCATCGGCCCCCAGCGCAATGTGCTTGACCAGGTGAAACCCTGAAATGATCTTGCCGGAGGCGATCAGGCGGATCTCCTTCTTGAGGTCGAAGCCGGTCAGACAATCGGCGACAAAGGCCACCGCATCGCGCAGGGGCATGCCGATGGAGTTGCTGTATTCCAGCGGTGCGGCACCGGTCCCGCCCTCGCCGCCGTCCACGGTAATGAAGTCGGGGCGGATGCCGGTCTCGATCATGGCCTTGCACAGGGCCAGGAACTCGCTCTTGCGGCCGATCGCCAGCTTGATGCCGACCGGCTTGCCTCCGGACAGGTCACGCAACTGCTCGATGAACCGCATCAGTTCGATGGGCGTGGAAAAGGCCGAATGGGTGGCGGGCGATGCGATCTCGGTACCCGGCTCGACGCCCCGGATGGCGGCAATCTCCGGGCTGTTCTTCTCTGCCGGCAGGATGCCGCCGTGACCGGGCTTGGCCCCCTGGGACAACTTGATCTCAATCATTCGCACCACTTCCAGGTTTGCCTTTTCACGGAAGGCCTCGGCCGAGAACCCGCCCTGCGGATCGCGACAGCCGAAATAGCCGGTACCGATCTGCCACACCAGGTCACCGCCGTGTTGCAGATGCCAGGGGCTGATCCCGCCCTCGCCGGTGTTGTGGGCAAAACCGCCGAGCCTGGCGCCCTGGTTCAGCGCCAGAATCGCGTTGCGACTGAGGGCGCCAAAGCTCATCGCGGAAACATTGAAGATGCTCGCCGAGTAGGGTTTGCGACAGGCGGGTCCGCCAATGGTAATGCGCAAGTCATGACTGACCTGGCCGAGATCCAGGGCCGACAGGGAATGTCCGATCCATTCATAGCCGCTGCGATA
>WGBK01000396.1 GCA_015494335.1 Gammaproteobacteria bacterium
CAGATCGATGACCTCGGCCTCGATGCCTCGTTTCGCCAGTTCCCCGGCTGCCTGTTCGGCCAGCAGGGCCATGCGCGAATAGGCGATCAGTGTCACCGCATCGCCGTTGCGGCGCACCAGGGCGCGGTGCATCGGTGGTGCCTCGGCCTCGAAATCCACGGGGCCCTTGTTGAAATAGAGCAGTTCGTGCTCGAGCAGCACAATCGGTTCGTTGCTGCGCAGTGCCTGCTGCAGTTGCCAGTAGGCGTCCTGGGGTGTTGCAGGCACGGCGATGCGCAGCCCGGCGACATTCATCAGGGTATGTTCGAGGCGCTGCGAATGCTGGGCGGCGAGCTGGCGGGCTACCCCGCCCGGCATGCGCACCACCAGAGGCATCGGGAACTGCCCGCCGGACATGAAGGGTACCTTGGCCGCCATGTTGATGATGGCATCCAGCGCCAGCAGCGCAAAATTGACGGTCATGATCTCCACCACCGGGCGCATGCCGGTAAGGGCGGCACCGACGCCGAGGCCGGTGAAACTGCCTTCGGAGATCGGGGTGTCGCGGACCCGCCATTCACCGTACTTGGCGTAGAGTCCCTCGGTCACGCGGTAGCTGCCGCCGTAGAGGCCCACATCCTCACCGAGGATGAATACCGCGTCGTCGGCGGCCATGGCCTCGTCGAGGGCGCGGTTGAGGGCCTGGTAACAGGTCAGGGTTTCGCTCATCGGATCAGTACCTCGCCATTCCGGTTGCAGTCGAGGGCATCCCAGGCGTCCTGCATGTCCGGCTCGGGACTGTCGAGGGCGTAGCGAACGGCATCCTCGACTTCCTGCTCGACCTGCTGCTGCATCTGTTCGATCTCTTCCTCGGTGATCAGCTCCCGGCCGTGCAGGTGCCGGCCGTAGGCCTGGATCAGGTCCTCGCCGGCCGCAGCCCGTTGTTCGGCGTCGGGGTATTGCTGCAGCGCCAGCCGCTGGGCATTGAGCACCGGGTCGAGTCGGCGGTAGGCATCCAGTTCCACCTGGGGCCGGTAGTGGCCGGGGTCGGCCATCGAGTGCCCGCGGTAGCGGTAGGTTTCCATTTCCAGCAGCTCCGGGCCGGTGCCCTCGTGGATGCGCTGCAGGGCCTGGCGGGTGGCCTCGTGTACTTCCAGCACGTCCATGCCGTTGACCTTCTGTGCCGGGATGTCGTGGGCGCAGGCGCGCTTGTAGACATCGCTGACGGCGGAATGGCGGTGGATCTCGGTGCCGATCTGGTAGTGGTTGTTTTCGCACACGAACAGCACCGGCAGTTTCCACAGCGCGGCCATGTTCAGGGATTCGTGGAAGGTACCCTGGTTGACCGCGCCGTCGCCAAAGAAACAGATGACCGCTTCGGGCAGCTGGCGCAGGGCGATGGCATAGCCGATGCCGATGGCCACCGGGTAGGTTTCGCCGACGATGGCGTAGCCGCCCATGAAGCGGCGCGAGCGATCGAACAGGTGCATCGAACCGCCCATGCCGCGGCTGCAGCCGTCGCGCTTGCCGAACAGTTCGGCCATGATGCTGCGCGGGGACAATCCGCGAACCAGCGCGTGCACATGCTCGCGGTAGGTGCTGACGATGTAGTCGGCCTCGTCGGCGGCATGGAGCACGCCTACGGCCACGGCTTCCTCGCCGGGGTAGAGATGCAGGAAACCGGCGATATGTCCCTCGGTGTAGGCCTGGGCCGCGCGCTCCTCGAAGGCGCGGGCCAGCATCATGTCATGCAGCATGGCATGGAATTGTCTTCGTTCCATCAGGAATCCTCCAGAGTCCAGACCTGGTGATCGATCAGATTCAGGTCCTTGTCGAAATCATACACATGGGGCGTGCCGGTGGGGATCTCGAAGCGCACGATCTCCTCCTCGTCGAGTCCCTGGATGTGCATGGCCAGCGCGCGCAGGGAGTTGCCGTGGGTCGATACCAGGATCCGCTGCTCGTCGCGCAGCCGCGGCTCGATGCGTTCGTGGTAGTAGGGCATCACGCGCCGGGTGGTCATCTCCAGGCTTTCGCCGCCGGGCGGACGCACGGCATAGCCGCGGCGCCATAGGTGAACCTGTTCCTCCCCGAACCGGCGCCGGGCGTCGTCCTTGTTCAGGCCCTGAAGGTCGCCGTAGTAGCGTTCGTTGAGCTTCTCCGACATGTAGATGCGCAGTTCGCTGTCGTCCCCGGGGGCCGGGTGGTAGTGCTCGTACCAGGCCTGGCTTCTCTCGTGCACCCGCACATACTGCGGGCAGTGACGGTTGTGCTTGAGGATCTCGTAGAGCGTATCCTGGGCGCGCAGCAGCACGGAACTGAAGGCCACGTCGAAGATCTCGTCGGCGAGGCGACGGCCTACCCGCGAGGCTTCCTCGATCCCCTTCGGACTGAGGGAGACATCCACCCAGCCGGTAAAGCGGTTCTGCCGGTTCCAGATGGATTCTCCGTGACGCACCAGGATCAGCCGGCCCAAGCTGCGGCTCCTGTCGGTTGCGGAAGTGAATACTGCCGGATCATCATCAGCTCCCTGGCCTTGAATCCAGATGAAGAGGGAAGAACAGCCAGCCTGCCACGACAGGCCGGGCCAGTCTAGCGGGGAGCGGGCTCCGGGGCCATGATGTGGGTCATCCGTGTCCCGGCTGCTATGCTTGCTTGCGATGGGAGAGCATGCGAATTCATGAACAAGCTGTTTGTCTACGGCAGTCTGCTGCAGGGAGAGTTGCGCCACGGTGTTCTCGAAGGCAGTCGCAGGCTGGGACCGGTGCTGGCGCGTGCCAGCCTGCGTGATCTTGGCAGCTATCCGGCGCTGCTGGGCGGTAGCGGCACGGTGGTCGGCGAGCTGTACGCGGTTGACGCCCGTACCCTGGCGCAGATCGACCGTATCGAGGGCTACGATCCCGACCATCCCGGTGATTCCCTGTATCGACGCGTGACACTGCCGATACGCCATCTGGCCGACGGGCGCCGGGAAACCGTGCTGGCCTACCGCTACAATCATCCGCCCGCCGGCCGGCGCATCGGCCACGGCGACTATCGGCGCTGGCGGCTGGAACAGCAGAGAGGGGCGCAGTGGGTGCTGGCCTATGGCTCCAATCTATGCCCGGACCGCCTCGCGGCGCGGGTGAGAGAACCGCTGGCCTTCGAGCGGGGATCGATACCCGGATTCGAGCTGCGCTTCAACAACCATGCCCAGGGCGGGGGCGCGGTCTGCGCGAACATCGGGTGGGTCGGCGGATCGGCGGCCTGTCCGGCGGTGGCCTGGAAACTGACCCGGGAGCAGGTCGAGAC
>WGBK01000397.1 GCA_015494335.1 Gammaproteobacteria bacterium
GGATGAAGATTCTCTCGGCCATCGGTCTGATCGCCATGATGGTCCTGATCTGGCCCAGCGTGAAGCAGGCCACGAAGAACTCGCCCAAGGGCAGCACAGAGGACTGGATGGCCTTCATCAAGCCGATGCTGCTGGTAGTGGGTTTTATTATCCTGCTGATCCTGCTGGTCCGCTGAAACCCGCTTCCCTCCCCGCACGAAAAAGCGCACGCTCCTCGCGGAGTGCGCGCTTTTCCCTTGCCCGGCAGAGCCTTTGCTCAGCTTGCGGTTGATTCCGCCTTGGCGGTGGCTTCGTTGTCGGCAGAAGGAATGGCCTGAGGAGCGGCCTCCTGCGGAGTCTCCATTGGCTTCACCGTATTGCCCGAGGGATTGGTGAAGCTGTCGTTGAGCTTTTGTACAAACAGGGCGGAATCCTCGATCACCTGGCGTACTCGACGCGCCACGCGGCGATTCCAGCCATAGGGCGAGGTATGAAACACGCTGCGCCAGAAGCGGGTGTTCTTGCGGAAGGCTGCAGCCAGGTTGCCGGGCATCTCGGAACGCGGCAACTGGCGTTCGATACGGTTCGCCCAGAAGCGGCGGCTGAACAGGTGCAGACCGTAGAACAGCAGGAACACCCCAACCGCCACCGCGATACCGCCCAGCGGATTGGCGTTGTAGGCATCGATCAGGGCCGAAGGCGCCAAACGGCTCCAGGCGTCGTTGACGCCGACCAGATAGGCCCCGCCGCCCAGCAACAGGGCGTAGAGTATGGCATCCGTGATCAGCACACGCTTGCTCCACTTGTGCAGGGCCTGTTTGAGTGCCGGAAGGGCTCGGTTTTCGATATCTCCAGCCGTTTTCTCCAGGGCGCCGATGATGCGGTAGGCACGCTCGACGCGTACCTCGTTCATGCGTTGATAGATGGCTTGCAAGTCTGCGTCCTTCTTGCTCTTGAAGCGCTCCTGCAACTGATTGTCGCTGATCGCGATCGCCGACTCCTCGTCATAGATCATGTAAAACTTGCCCGCCGTCAGGCCCGCCTGGGACAGGGCACGCTGCCAGGCGCCGACCACTTCCTCGGGATTGTCTTCCTTGGCAGCCGTGTCGATCTGGTTGAGGATGTAGAGGAACTTGCTCGAGTCGGTGCGCGAGATGGTCTTGGTAACCAGATGCTCAAGTGTATCCTTCATTGCACCCGGTTCCGGATGTCGCGCATCGAAGAACACCAGCACCAGGTCCGACAGGTCGATGATGTGATCGGTAATACGCAGCGTCGAGGTGCGTTGGGCATCGGCATCGAAGCCGGGGGAATCGATCAGGATCTTGCCCTTGATGGATTCACTGGGGCAGGTCTTGAGCTGCAGGTAGGCGTTGACGCGCTCTCCTTCGCCGGGAGCCACCTTCTCGATTTCCTCGCTGATGCGGTAGAAGGGGAAACGCGGGTCGGCATTGAGCGCCAGGCCGGGCAGCACCCTGGGCTGTTGATCGCTGCTGTAGCAGATGACGGTGAACTTGTCATCCACGGCCTGGTTGCCGGAGCTCTGCAGCTTCATGCCGAGATAACTGTTGATGAAGGTGGACTTGCCCGCGGAGAAGGTGCCGAGCACCGAGATCAGCGGCCACCAGGGGATCTGCGTAGCGTAGGACTCGTCGGCGGCGATCAGTCCCATGCGCCAGGCAATGGCGTCCAGTTCGCGGAAGCTCTTGACCGCGTCGATGAGGATCGGGTTTTCCTGTTTGAGGTGTCTTTCGAGTTTACGAAGTCGTTTTTCGATGGGCTTGCGCGATTGAAGAAACATATCCTAGGTTCTGCGTTGAAAGAAGGAGGACAGGATACCGCGTCAGGGGATGAAATTGCTCATGAATCCCATCGGTTTTGCCACATCGCGCATATCCTTGCGCATGTAGTAGGTGGAAGTGGCCATCGAGTTGGTGCTGTAGGTCATGGTAGCGATGTTCTGTGACATGGCCTTCATGTTGGCATCCATTCGGCCCATGTTGTTGCCCATCTTGACCATGGTGTGATCCATCGTGCGCAGGGTATTGGTCATCTCGTTCATCGAGCGATCCACGGAGATGGTCAGGGTGGTGATGGTCAGGCTCAGGTTGTGGACATCTCGGGACAGGCTGTAGATCAGGTAGAAGCCATAGACCGCGAGGATGATGAAGGCAACCATCGAGGGATAGACGATCAGCTCCCAGCGACGCGCACTGTTTTCGAAGGTATCGGCCAGGCGCTCCATGCACTCGCTGTTGTCCAGCTTCAGTTCGGATTTCTTGTCGTCGCTCATGGGGCTACCCGCAGTATGTGGATGGTACTTTATCCAAGTATAACTTCTGCTTGCACGGATTGCGATGCAAGGGGTTAACCTCGATCAAGTTTGCGGCAGGCTGTCCTTCGCCGTGGCGGATTCCAGGGCTTGTTGCAACTGCCTGCCCCGCTCCGGATCCAGGGCGAGCAGTTCCGGCAGCAACTGACGCGCCCGTGCCAGGTCGCCCTGCCGGACCAGCAGCAGGCCGGCCTGCTGGAACAGCTCGGCGGCACGATCGAAACGATTCAGGTTGTAGTAGATGTTGCCCAACTCTCCGATATAGTCCGGATTGTCCGGATTTTGCTCGATCAGGCGTTGATAGAGGTCTATGGCACGGCCGAAATCCCGCGACCAGAATGCCTTGCGAGCCGATTGCAGCAGAGAATCGGCCGAGGAAGATGGGGAGTCCTTGCCGCCGGCTGCTGGGGGGCTGGCCGCCTCGGACGGGCTTCCGGTTACAGCTTCGGCGACCGTCTCCTGCGGCGGAGTCTCCACGGATTTCTCCGTGGAGGATGCGGTTTCCTCCTCGGGGGCGGTTACCTGCTTATCAGTCGTTGCCGGTCGATCGGCTTGCTCAACCGATGGCGTTTGAGTCTGCGGCGGCTGCTGTTCTGCCGTCTTCGTCTCGCGGAGGCCAGCCTGCTGTTGCAGTTGCCGCCATGCACGATCGAGCTGCAGTTCGTCACGCCAGTACCAGGCAACCAGCAGCATCAGCGCCAGGAACAGGCTCAGGCTATGGGTCAGCAGCCAGCGGCCGAAGCTCATCGGCGCGACCTCATGCCAGTTCCGGATAGAGCATCGCGGCCAGGGCCAGAACCTCCTTGGAGGCCTTGCTGGCCGGTTGCATCTCGAACACCGCCAGTCCCTCGCTGAAGGAGCGGCGATAGGCCGTGCGCTGATAGAGGCGGAGCTCCAGGCGTTCGATGTGCTTGAGGTAGCTCAGTGCTTCCTCGGCTTCATCGGTTTCGCGTACACCGCGATGGGTGTCGGCACGATTGATGAACCCCAACACCTTGGGCATCTTGTCAGCGCCTCCGGTCTCCTCCCGGATGATCTTGATGAAACGCTGGGTGGACCATATATCGGCCTGGCTCGGAGGCACCGGAGTAATGATGCGATCGGCCAGCTTCAGCGCAGCCTTCATGGACTTGAAATCCGAGGTGCCGACATCGACGATCACCTCGTCATCACTCCCCTTGAGGGCCTTGAGCACTTTCAAGTCATCGGACACACCCAGTTCCGGCTCGTAGCCTTCTTCCTCGCGGATATCGATGACATCGGTGAGGGTCTTCTGCGGATCGAGATCGAACAGCCGGACCTCGTCTCCGTGCAGCTTGAGCCATACGGCGAGATTGAAGGCTACCGTGCTCTTTCCGGTTCCCCCCTTCAGGTTTCCTATCACGGTGATCATGCGCTGTTGGCCTCTTGTTGGGTCTGCTTCAGGGCTTCTGCCGATTGCCGCTGCCAGGCAGGCTGCGTTTCTCGTAACCGGCGGGAATAGTAAAGAGCTTGTCCGGCAGATTTTCAACCACTATGTGCTTGAGCACGCGGCTTCCGCCATTGGGAAAATCCTCGCGGATGATGATCTGCAACTGCTTGTCGAACCACAACTGATTCTCCACGCTGCGTCCATCGGGATAGGTGATTCGACGCAGCCAGCGATCGGTGTCCCGGTTGTCCAGCTTTTCGCTGCCGAGCCATTTCAGCTCAATATCGGTCCCATTGAACAGCTTCTGCCGGATGGGAATCTTCAACTTCTTGTCCATCCAGCTCCAGGATACCAGCTCCTTGTCACCATCCCTGGCCGTAACCTTCCACTTGACAGCGTCACGGCCATTGATCTTCTCTTCAGCCACCCGCGTGCAGGTCACGCCCTTGCCGGCGCCGTCACAAGGTGTTTCAAAGCGATGTTCGATCCCCAGATCGATGTCCGTCGGCGATTTGCTTTCATAACAGATCTGCTGTCCGGTAAAACACATCAGGCTGGTATCCTTGTTGGCGTCGATGATCTCGATGACCGGCTCTCCGTAATAAAAGAACTCCTTGCGAATTCGTCCCGAGGAATAGGCGATCTGGGTTGTGACATCAGCCTGGCCGGGTTGGGTCATCACCGCGGTCGCCTTGAACTGAATCGCGGTAGCCAGCGAGGGGAAGACCAGAAGCAGCAACAACAGAAAACGGGGCTTGTTCATCATCGAAACCAGTCCATCGGCATGGAAAACGGGAAACTGTTGCGGTCCCCGCCATAACCCGGCAGGAAGCGGTTGTCGAAGGGCATGCCCGGCATCACACCCGGACCAGTCCCGGGATAATAGCCGTAAGGACTCCTCGGGGGCAGGCCGCTGTAAGGCATCGGGGAGAGCAGCGGATCCGCCGGTGCCAGAGGCAGGGAGCGATCAAGACCCGGGATGCCGGGAACCGAAAGCAGCTCCTGGTCCAGACTCCATGGGTTGCCGCCGGGAATCGGGGGCGGGGGCGGCGGTTCGTCGCGGGGCGACAC
>WGBK01000398.1 GCA_015494335.1 Gammaproteobacteria bacterium
CGGCTACCACCAGGTAAGGGTCTGGATCGTCGTAGACCCGGGTGCGCACCGGGTGGACGACCTCGCCGTGAACGATGTTGTCGGTCAGTTCCAGCAGGGCGCGGATATAGAGCTGGTAACAGTTCCTGACCTCGTTGAAGCTGGCGTCCCGGTCCAGCCCGGCGATGCGCTTGGTGACGAAACCGCCCTTGGAACCGGCGGGCACGATGACCGCGTTCTTGATCATCTGGGCCTTCATCAGGCCCAGCACCTCGGTGCGGTAATCCTCGCGACGATCCGACCAGCGTATGCCGCCGCGGGCCACCTTGCCGCCGCGCAGGTGGATGCCCTCGAAACGGGCGCTGTAGACGAAGATCTCGTACAGCGGCCGCGGTTCAGGCAGGCCGTTGATGAGGCCCGATTCGAACTTGAAGCTCAGGTACTCCAACTCGCCGGTCGGCTTCTGGAAGTAATTGCAGCGCATGGTGGCTTCGACCAGGTTGAGCATCTGCCGGAAGATGCGGTCCTGGTCGAGGGATTCGATTTCGTTGAGCGCTTCCAGGTAACGGTCGCGCTCGGAGGAAAACTCGTCCGCGCGCTGGTCCGGATCGAAATGCAGGTGGAACATGCGCACCAGGCGCAGGGTAATGGCCGGATGCGCGGACAGGGTTTCAATGATCAGGTTGCGGGTGTAGGGAAACTGGACCTGGTGCAGGTAGGCCGCGTAGGCGCGCAGCAAGTTGATGTCCGCTTCCGGCAGGCAGGTGGAGAACAGCAGCCGATTGAAGGCATCGTTTTCGCTGCGCCCGTACCAGGCATCGCGGAACAGCTCGGCGAAATAGGCCGGCAGCTTCGAGCTGTCGCCGATACAGGGATCCTTGAAGCCGGACAGGCTGAAATGGTGGAGCCACAGTGCCTGGCCTTCCAGCTCCATGTGGTAGGGCTTCTCCATCTGCACCTCTAGCCCCATCGATTCCAGGATCGACATGGAATGACTGAGGGTGACGGCATTGTCCAGCGCATAGAGCTTGATGGCGTAGAGCCCGGCGCGGGCATCGAAGGTCAGGCGTACCTGCAAGCGGCCGCTGTCCACCGCCTGCTGCATCTGTTTCAGGTCGCGCAGGGCTTCGTCCACATCGAAGTCGTCGCGGTAACTGCGCGGGAACATCTCGTGCAGCGTCTTTTGTGGGAAGTTTGGCAGGCTGCCGTCTTGTTTGATGAGTTCGGCGAGATCCTCGATCCAGTGCTTGTGCATGGTGGTGGCGGTTCCTTTCGGGTTTATTGGGTATTTATAGTTGAATTCCGATCATAAGACGGGCCGACAATCAAAGCCTGTGCAACCAGTCGCAGATTCGATCCGCGGCCTGTTGCAGCCGCTGCAGTTGCGGCAACTGCAGGTCGATGACGAGATCTGGCTTTTCCTGTGCGGCCTGTAGCAGCTCTGCTCCATCGAAATCGACGAAAGCGAAACGCAGGGCGAGATGGTCGTGCAGGCCGAAATCGCTGCCCGGCAAGCCGGCCACGCCGGTCTCCTCGAGCAGCCGGGTGGCCAGGTCGGCGACGCTTTCGATACCGTAGTTCTGCAACCGGTCGGCCATCGGCGTGAAATCGGGCAGGCAGTAGAATCCGCCCTCGGGTTCGGCCACCTGCAGGCCGGCCTCGCGCAATTGCCGCGAGAAATCCTGCCCGATACCGGCCATGACGCGCCGGCAGGCATGGATGTAGTCGAGCATCGCCGGCGAATCCTCGAAAGCGCAGATCGAGGCCATCTGGATCGGCGCGGATACCGAGGTGAAGGTTTCGCTGGCGATGACGATCATCGATTTCAGCAGGGCTTCGAGTCCTTCGGGGAAGGCGAGAAAACCCAGCCGCCAGCCGCCGGCACCGGCCCATTTGCTGATGCCATTGCTGACCAGGGTGCCTTCCGGGTAGTAACGGGCCATCGAGCGATGCTCGCCCCGATAGTGCAGCTCGCTGTAGATCTCGTCGGAAAGAACCAGGATCCCGTGCCGCCGGGCGACTTCGGCCAGATCCTGCAGTTCAGTTTCCGAATAGCAGGCGCCACTGGGATTGTTGGGGCTGTTGAGGATCAGCAGTTGCCGTTTCTTTCCGTCCCGTTCCCGAGCCTGCTGTTCCAGGTCGCCGGCGGTCAGTTTCCAGCCGTTCTCCGGTCGGGTCTCGATCCAGCGGCAGGGTCTCGACAGCAGCCGGGCCTGGGGCTCGTAGGAAACCCAGCTCGGTGCGGGCAGCAGCAGTTCGCAATCCAGCGCCATCTGCAGGCCGAACAGCAGTTCCTTGCTGCCGGGTCCGACGAGGATGCGCCGGGCCTGACTGTCCAGGCCCTCCGTGCGCCGGAGCATGCCGGCGATGGCCTCGCGCAGGGGCAGGTAGCCCTGCACGGCCATGTAATCCTTGGCGCGGGCGTAGGCCTGCAGGCGAGAAACCATCAACTCCGGCACCGGAAAGGGCGACTGGCCCAGACCGAGACGATAGATGCGTTTGCCGGCGCGTTGCAACGCCTTGCTCTTTTCGTTGATTGCCAGGGTCGCGGACTTGGGTACCCGGAGGATACTCGGATTGATGGGGAGATCGGCGAAGGGGTTTGGGGTGGAGGTGGTCATGTTCCCTGCACGGATGGCTGTCGGAGTCGCGAATCTATGCCGGATGCCGTGCGTAGCCAAGGAAGCAAAGTTGATAAGAATACGCAGAAATCCGGACCGGGGCCGGAGTGTCTTCCGAGGCTGATTCTTTCGTACTCCATATCACCCCGGATTATGTTGCTAGAGCAAAGTGTTCTAACGCAGCGGGACGAAAAGGCTTGCCCATGAGCCAGAGTAGCGGTGTAGGGGATGATGTCGATTGACAGGGGTGGCAGGATTTCTGATGATCGACCGGCCCATTCTTTCCGGAGTTCACCCATGAAGCTTTCCGCCGCCGCCGAAGCCATCACCACCTCGCCGATCCTGGTCATCGCCGCCGAGATCAACCGCCGCATCGCCGAGGGCCAGCGCGTCTACAACCTCACCGTCGGCGATTTCGATTCGAGCATCTTTCCGATTCCGGAAGCCCTGACCGAGGGCATCATCGAGGCCTACCGCGACCATGCCACCAATTATCCCGGCGCCTTCGGCGTGGACAGCCTGCGCGAAGCCGTGGCCCATCTGCTGCAGCGGACCAGCGGCGTCGAGCATGCGCTGGACGAGATCCAGATCGCCAGCGGATCACGGCCGCTGATCTATTCCTTCTACCAGACGGTGGTGGACCCGGGCGACAAGGTGGTGTTTCCGGTGCCCTCCTGGAACAACGAATACTACTGCCAGTTGCTGGGTGCCGAACCGGTGCCGGTGGACACGCGCCCGGAAAACCATTTCTTTCCGACCGCCGAGGATCTGCGGCCGGTCATCGGCGAGGCCACGCTGCTGGCGCTGTGCTCGCCGCAGAATCCCACCGGCACCCTGATGGATCATGATCAATTGCTCGAGATCTGCGAACTGGTTGTGGAGGAAAACCATCGCCGACCCGCCGACGCCAAGCCCCTGTACGTGATGTTCGACCAGGTCTACTGGCTGTTGACCTTTGGCGATCACGCATTTCATCATCCACTGGCGGTCTGCCCGGAGATCCGGCCCTATGCGGTTTTCATCGACGGTGTCTCCAAATCCTTTGCCGGGACGGGGGTACGCGTCGGCTGGGGCACCGGCCCGGCCGAGGTCATCGCCCGCATGCGTGCCTTCATCGCCCATGTCGGAGCCTGGGCGCCGAAACCGGAACAGATTGCCTGCGGGCACTTTCTTGCCGACGATGCGGCCGTGGACGGGTTTCTCGACCGCTTTCGCTCTGAGTTGCAAGCGCGTCTCGAAGGCTTCCATGCCGGTATCCTCGCCCTGCGCGAGGAGGGTTTCGATGTCGATGCCATTGAGCCCCAGGCCGCGATCTATCTGTCGGTGCGCCTGAGCCTGAAGGGCCGCAGCACGCCGTCGGGTCGCGAGCTCGACAGTGATGAGGCAGTGCGCGCCTGGCTGCTCGACGAGGTCGGCATCGGGGTGCTGCCCTTTTCCTGGTTCGGAGCTGACCGCCATGCCGACTGGTATCGCATCTCTGTCGGCACCTGCCAGCGCCAACAGGTGGACGAGATTCTGCAGGTTATGGCAGACGGATTGCGCAGCCTGCGGTGATTCGGCAGGGAAAATGGGCGGATTTCCGCCCATTTGCGATTTTCTTCTACCGATATAAGGAAAACATCAATACAAGGAATTTGTTTTCGAAATACAGGGTGCTATATTGGCCGGCACTGGACCGGGCTGAGCTTCCGCCGGCCTGCCTTCAGGCCCAATAACTATAATTTTGTTCCAACATGACCAAGCAGGAGTATTCACTCATGAAGAAGACCTTTTCCAAAACCTTGCTGACCGCGGGCGTCGCTCTGGCGGCTTCCATCGGCGCGACCTCGACCCTGGCGGCCGAGTTCATCACCATCGGTACTGGCGGCGTAACCGGCGTCTACTACCCCACCGGCGGCGCCATCTGTCGTCTGGTCAACAAGGGCCGCAAGAAGCACGGCGTTCGCTGCTCCGTGGAATCCACCGGCGGCTCCGTCTACAACATCAATGCGATCCGCTCCGGCGAACTGGACATGGGCGTGGCCCAGTCCGACTGGCAGTACCACGCCTACAATGGCACCGGCAAGGAAGCCTTCATCAAGGCCGGTCCGTTCAAGGAACTGCGCGCCGTGTTCTCCGTGCATCCCGAGCCGGTCACCATCGTGGCGCGCAAGGATGCCAACATCAAGCATGTCAGCGACCTGGTCGGCAAACGCGTCAACATCGGCAACCCGGGTTCCGGCACCGAGGCCACCTGGAACGTCATGTGGAAAGCCATGGGTCACACCAACAAGGACCTGAAGCTGGCGGCGCAGATGAAGTCTTCCGAAACCCCCGGCGCGCTCTGCGACAACAAGATCGATGCCTTCTTCTGGCTGGTCGGTCATCCGGCGGCCCTGAACAAGGAAGCCACCACCACCTGTGATGCCAACCTCGTCGAAGTGACCGGTCCGGCCGTCGACAAGCTGGTTGCCGAGAACCCCTACTATGATACGGCCATCATCCCCGGTGGCATGTACCGTGGCAACCCCGATGATATTCCCACCTTCGGCGTGTACGCGACCTTCGTGTCTTCCACCCGGACTTCTCCGGATACCGTGTACCAGGTCGTCAAGGCCGTGTTCGACAACTTCGATCAGTTCAAGAAGCTGCATCCGGCCTTTGCCAACCTGAAGGAAAAGGACATGATCAAGAAGGCCCTGTCCGCTCCGCTGCATGAAGGCGCGGTTCGCTACTACAAGGAACGCGGCTGGATGTAATCCGCTGCTGAAAAAGGGGGGCGCTCGCGCCCCCTTTTTCTTTCCATCCCCGGTCGTTTCCAAAACCAAGTCAGCCGCTGTACGCGGTTGCTGACTTGGCTTTGCAAACAATACACCTATAACAATCAAAGGGGAGACTGAAACGTCATGGTCGATACCACCAACACGGCAAGCAGCGCTGATCTGGAGGCGATGATTGCGGAAACCGATACCGGCGCGCGGCAACCCGCGGGCGGTGTCGGCAAGCTGCTGATCGTCATTGCCTTCATGTGGTCCGTTTTCCAACTCTGGATCGCATCGCCGTTCTTCTACACGCTCGGGGAATACATTCCCTGGTTGCGCCTCAACAACACCGATACCCGGTCGATTCATCTGGCCTTTGCCATGTGCCTGGCCTTTCTGGCCTATCCGACCTTCAAGCGATCACCGCGCAGCTATATCCCGATCCAGGACTGGATCATGGCCTTTATCGGCGTGGCCTGTTCGATGTATCTTTCGGTCTTCGCGCTGGAGCTTGCCGAGCGTCCGGGTCTGCCTACCACGCTCGACCTGGTGGTTTCCGGTATCGGCCTGGTGATGGTGCTGGAGGCGGCACGCCGCTCTCTCGGTCCACCTCTGATGGTGATTGCCCTGCTGTTCCTGCTGTATGTCTTCTTCGGTGAATATGCACCTGAAGTCGTTGCCTGGAAGGGCGCCAGCTTTGCCAAGGCGATGAATCACATGTGGTTGAGCCAGGAAGGCGTGTTCGGTGTGGCACTGGGCGTCTCCACCAGCATGGTGTTCCTGTTCGTGCTGTTCGGTTCGATGCTGGAGAAGGCCGGGGCCGGTAATTATTTCATCTGGGTGGCCTTTTCCCTGCTGGGTCACATGCGTGGCGGACCGGCCAAGGCGGCGGTGGTGTCCTCGGCGTTGACGGGTCTGGTATCCGGCTCGTCGATCGCCAACGTGGTGACCACGGGCACCTTCACCATTCCGCTGATGAAGCGGGTCGGCTTCCCGGCCGAGAAGGCGGGAGCGGTGGAAGTGGCCTCGTCCACCAATGGGCAGCTGACGCCACCGGTCATGGGGGCTGCGGCCTTCCTGATGATCGAGTTCGTCGGGATTTCCTACATCGAGGTCATCAAGCACGCCTTCCTGCCTGCGATCATTTCCTATATCGCGCTGGTTTACATCGTGCATCTCGAAGCTTCCAAGGCAGGCCTCAAGGGGCTGCCGCGCCCCATACAGCGAGGCTTTCTGCAATCGATGCTGGTATTCATTGTCAATGTGCTGGGTATCATTATCCTGTCCGGGGTTGTCTATTACGGCTTCGGCTGGGTCAAGGATGTGGCGGGAGACAATACCCTGTGGGTGGCCAGCCTGGTGGTGCTGAGCGTGTATGTCGCGCTGGTCAAGTATTCGACGAAATTCCCCGAGCTGGGCAACAGCGACGAGATCGAGGAGCTTCCGGTGCCGGGGCCGATCGTCAAGGCGGGCCTCTACTATCTGCTGCCGGTAGCAGTGCTGATCTGGTGCCTGACGGTCGAACGGCTGTCTCCGGGCCTGTCCGCCTATTATGCTTCCCTGTTCATGATCATCATCCTGTTCACCCACAAGCCCCTGAAGGCCCTGTTCAAGGGCGAGGGCAATGTCGGCCGCAAGTTCAGGGAAGGCACGAGCGATTTCGTCGACGGCATGGTCTCCGGCGCGCGTAACATGATCGGCATCGGCGTGGCCACGGCCTGTGCCGGCATCATACTCGGCACCGTTACCCTGACCGGCATCGGCCTGGTGATGTCCGAGTTCGTCGAGTTCATTTCGGCCGGCAACATCATCCTGATGCTGTTGTTTACCGCCGGTATCAGCCTGCTGCTGGGCATGGGCCTGCCGACTACGGCCAACTACATCGTCGTGTCCTCGCTGATGGCTCCGGTCATTGTGCAGGTGGGCGCGGCCAACGGGCTGATCGTGCCGCTGATCGCCGTGCACCTGTTCGTGTTCTATTTCGGTATCCTGGCCGACGATACGCCACCGGTGGGGCTGGCGGCCTATGCCGCGGCTGCTATCTCAGGCGGCGATCCGATCAAGACCGGTGTGCAGGGCTTCATGTACGACATCCGCACCGCGGTACTGCCGTTCATGTTCATCTTCAATACCGAGCTGCTGATGATCGGCATTGGTGGTCCCTTCCACCTGGTGCTGGTGGTACTCTCCGCGTTGACGGCCATGCTGCTGTTCGCGGCGGCGACCCAGGGCTGGTGGCTGACCAAGACCCGTCTCTGGGAAACGGGGGCCCTGCTGCTGATCGCCTTCACCCTGGTGCGCCCCGGCTTCTGGTGGGACATGGTCTATCCGCCGTTGCAGAAGGCGCCGGCCACGCAGATCTATGACATCGTCAAGGCATTGCCGGCGAACTCACAGGTGCGGGTGCATGTACTCGGTGAAACCCTGGAAGGCAAGCCCGTGGACAAGGTGGTGATGCTCCCCGTCGGCAAGCCGGACGAGGACGGCAAGGCGAGGCTCGCGAAATCCGCCGGTCTCGAACTGCGCGAGGAGGACGGCAAGATGCTGATCGACAACCTGGTCTTCGGCAGTGCCGCCGAGCGTCAGAAGCTCGATTTCGACTGGGAGCTGGCGGATGTCCAGGTGCCGGCCGATCGTCCGAGCAAGCAGTGGATGTTCATCCCGGCATTGCTGCTGTTGCTGGTGGTGTACCTGTCGCAGAAGCGCCGTATCGGCCCGACGCGTGAGCCGGCGGAAGCCGTGGCCTAACCCAAGGAGAACAAGACATGTTCAAGAAAATACTCCTGCCGGTCGACCTGGAGCATTCCGACGCGGCGAAAAGGGCGCTGAAGCTGGCGCTCGAGGAAGTCGAGCGTTCCGGTGCCGAACTCTATGTGATGACCGTGGCGCCGGGCTTCGGCATGCCGCTGGTGGCTTCCTTTTTCGATCAGGAAACCGTCAACAAGGCGATGAAGGTCATCGCACAACATCTGAAGGATTATGTGAAGACGCATGTCCCCGCGGATATCAAGCCGAAGCTGATCGTGGCCGAGGGCAACCCGCCGGAGCAGATCCTCAAGCAGGCGAAGAAGAACCGGATCGATCTGATCGTGATCCCGTCCCACGACAGCGAGATGGAGCAGATCTTCCTCGGTTCCGTGGCCGCCAAGGTGGTGCGGCACTCCCGCTGTTCGGTGCTGGTGGTCAAGCCGGCCAGCTGAGCCGGCCTGGGAGCCTGTCGGACTCAGGCAAACACCACCCAAGTGGTGGCGATGTACTTCACGCCCTGTTCCAGGGTCACGCCCCGGTGCTCGTGGGTCCAGAAGGGCGGAAACAGCACCAGCTTGCCCTGGACGGGCTTGACCTTCACATCCTGAAACAGGAATTCGGTTTCGCCGCCGGGGCCGGGCACATCGTTGAGATACCAGACCGCGACCAGCTGCCGCTCGGCGAACTGGTGACTGCCACCGTCGATGTGCCAGTGGTAGTGCTCACCGGGCAGGGTGCGCTGGATGGCGTAACCGTTGTCCTTGAACGGCCCCTTGAAGTATTCGTACTTCTCGCGGAACTCCTTCAGCGCCAGCCCCAGGGAGCGGAACAGGTTGTTGTCCACATCCTTCCAGTGCGGCTTGCCGCTGACCACCAGATCGGTGGATTTCTTGATCGAACGATCTTCCTCGAAGGTCTGGCCAATGCGGCCGAGGTATTGCTCGTCCTTGGCGGCTTCGAAGCGCTCGATCATGTTGTCGCAGAGAAAGCCGGGCAGGGCGTCCTCCTTCTCGAAGATGAAGGACAGGGGTTTCACTTCACGGATGCTGCTGAGTTCTTTCATGGGGCTCACAGGTGGGACTGGTCGATGAATTCGGCAATAGCTGGTGCCGGATTCTCGCCATCGCTCTCGGCGATTGCAAGCAGCGATTGCAGGGTCTTGTGCCAGTGTTCGGCGCCGGCTTGCGCCAGATCAAGCAGGGCAGAGGGATTGCCGCTCTCACGCCAGTCCGCATAGCATCGATCCGCCATCGGCAGAATCTGTTTGCGCAGCGCTGTCAGGTTGGCGAAATAGAAATGCACCGGCGCCGGGTTGTCCTGCTCGGCCAGCCACGGCAGTACGGCCCGGGCGTCTGCGAGATGATCCCGGGCCGCCCGTGCCAGCAACTCGGCGCGGGTACCCAGTATCCGGTGCATCAGCCTCGGCCAGTCCTCGCTGAACTCCCGCGTCACGGCCATCTCGCCCATCTCGTGGCGGATCAGCGTGTGCTGCTCGACATCGACCATCGCCTCCAGCGCATCGGGGATCGAAGCCTCGAAATCGTAGCAGGCCAGGGCCGTGCCCATGGCATTGTCGAAACGGTTCCAGGCCCACTCCTGGTAGCGTTCCCAGCACATGCGCTTGAGGGACTCGCGGCGCAGGATGATCTCGTCCCGCGTGGACATCGCCGGTGGCGCGGTCAGATCCCGAGCGTATTCTCGTCCGGCGATAGTGATGGTGACGCCATCCTCCCGACGCTGTTCGACTCGGTCCGCGAGAAAGAAGTGATCGACCCCCTTCTGGCCGATGCCGCCGTGGTAGAACAACCCGCTGTCGGCCAGATGCCGGTTGATCGCGTGATTGTCGTAGGGTTCGAACGACTGCCCCTGAATCTCGATGTAGCGGTAGGGCTCATCGGCGACCTCGTCCCAGCGGTCCTCCCGTTCGCGCAGCCAGCGGGTGATCTCCTCGCCCTCGATCTCGCGCTCGAAATCGAGCGCATGGATCCAGCGATAGAACTC
>WGBK01000399.1 GCA_015494335.1 Gammaproteobacteria bacterium
CCGCCTGTCCCGCGCATACCTGGATGACGAAATGGATCCGGTGCTGGAAGCCGATCTGCTGGCAAACGCCGGGCTTTCAAGGCGCCATGTCACCGAGTTCTTCAGTGTTTTCCGGCAATCAGCGGATGCCTTCCGCAAATTCGTGATTGCCGCCGATCGCTCCTGAAGAATTCAGTCCACCAGTTCTTCCAGCGCGACCCGAATCTTCTTTTCGGATACCGGGAAACGGGTTTTCATCGGCTGGGCAAACAGGTTGATGCGCCACTCCTCGATCATCCAGCGAATGCGTTCGCGCTGCTTCGCATCGCCCTGCTGATCGCTTTCGAATTCCAGCCATTGCTGCCAGAGTTCGCGCAACACCGGCAGCGAGCGGTCGTCCTGGGCGTTGGGGTATTTCTCGATGCGCTTGACGATGGCCTGAAAATAAGCCGGCAGACGCACGAAGGCATCAGCTGGTGTCGCGCGCAGAAAGCCCTCATAGATCAGATAATCCATCTGTTCCCCAATATCCTCGCGTTGCGGGCCGGGCAGTTGCGCTTCTTCCAATACCGATCGGGCCTTGCGCCAGGCCTCGAGGATCTTGCCGAGGATTTCCGCCCTTTCGTTGGCCAGGCTCAGGAATCGGGGCCGCAGTGCCTCGAGCCGGTGATCGAAATCCTCTTTTTCTCTCGGCGCCGGCTTGCCGATGGCGTCGATCAGGGTTGCCATCAACAGATCGTCCACCAGGTCGGCCTTGCTGCCGATGGAGGCATAAGCCAGGGCCGAACGATCAATTCCGGGCAGGTTTTTCGTCATGTAGCGGACCGTGTCGCGCAGGCGGAACATCATCAGCCGGGCCACGCCCGAGGGATGATAGAAATCGGCTTCCTGCTGCGACTCGAACAATTCGATGGCCACCGAATCGGAATAATCCACCAGGGCCGGAAAGCTGGTGATACCGCCTCCTCCCTGCAACTTGATTCTCTCCGGCAGGACATCGAAATCCCAGTCCATCAGGCCGCTGCGCGCCAGGCTGGCGTCATCGGCGCGGGCGCGGAACTGTTCGCTGGCCTCGCCGCCGAGCTGTGCCTGCAATTCCGCCAGGGAACGCCCGGTGGCCAGCACCTCGCCTTCGCGTTCCACCGCATAACGCATGTGGAAATGCCGGTCGATGGCCTGCGGGTTCCAGTCCTCCGGCTTCACCTCGACACCGGTCATGCGACGCAACTGGGCGGACAGTTGCGGCAACAGGGCCTTTTCCGGTTGAAGGTTTTCCAGGCAGGCACGGGCGAAATCGGGCACCGGAATGAAATTGCGCCGCAGCGCCTTGGGCAGGGCGCGGATCAGAGCCTCGACCTTGTCGCCGAGCAGGCCCGGAACCAGCAATTCGAAATCCTCGTCCTTGAACTGGTTGAGCAGCTCCAGCGGGATATGCACGCTCACGCCGTCGGCCTCGTCGGAAGGGTCGAACACATAACCAAGGCGCAGGCGCTGGTCTCTTGTCTGCAACTCGCGGGGGAAACCGTCGCTGGCATCGCCCTGTTCGCCCTTGACCACATCCTCGTCGAACAGGGTCAGTTCGCGGATGCACGGCCCGTCCAGCCGTTTCGCCCAGGCCTCGAAGGAAGGGCCGTCGACAACCGAGTCAGGCAGATGGCTGGCATAGAAATCGTAGATTTCATTCTCGCCGATGAGCAGGTCACGCCGGCGTTCGCGCTCCTCCTGCTCGCGGTATTTCTCCAGCAGGCGGCGATTGGCCTGCACGAAACCAGCGCGGGTTTCGTAGGCGCCCTCGACCAGCCCTTCGCGAATGAAGATCTCGCGCGAAACCTTCGGGTCGATGGATGCAAAATTGACGCGCCGTCCACCCTCGATCAGCAGGCCATAGATACGCGTGTTGCGAAAGGCCGCGACGCGTCCCTGGCGGGCCTGGAAATGGGGCTCGTAGTATTCGTACTGGTGCAGATGCTGAAGGTCCTGGATCGCCCACTGCGGATTCATCCCGGCCACGCCGTGTGCATACAGCCGGCGCGTGTCGATCAGCGAGAAGGCCATGATCCATTTCGGCGTCTTGCCGGCCAGCACGGAGCCGGGGAAGATCATCAGCTCGCGACCGCGCGTGCTCTTGTAGCGGGCATCCTGGTCCAGCGCGGCAATATGGCTGGGGATACCCGAGAGGATCGCGCGGTGCAATGATTCTTCGTCAGCGGGCTGGCTGTTGAAACGCAGTTTCATTTCGCGGGCCTGTTCACGCAACTGGCGGCGCAGGTCTTCCCATTCCCGGATGCGCATCCACGACAAGTGCTGCTTGCGGCACCAGCGGGCGAACTGGTTGCGACTCAGCTCCCTTTTCTGTTGCTGCATCATGGCCCAGAGTTTCAGCCAGCCGAGAAAATCCGATTTTTCGTGTTGCCACAGGGCGTATTTCTGGCGGGTGGCGCTGCGGTTTTCCGCCGACAGATCCCGCGGATCCTGAATCGAGAATACCGCGGCGATGATCAGCATCTCGTTCAGGCAACCCAGTTCCTCGGCGCGCAACAGCATGCGCGCGAGGCGCGGATCGACGGAGAGGCGTGACAGCCTGCGCCCCAGCGGCGTGACCCGGTCGCCCGGCTCCACCGCCTGCAGTTCGTTGAGCAGGCGGTAGCCGTCGGCGATCAGGCGCCGGTCCGGCGGCTCGATGAAATCGAAATCCTGGATATGCCCCACTTGCAGGCTATCCATCTGCAGGATTACCGAGGCCAGGTGGGTGCGCAGGATTTCCGGCTCGGTGAATTCGGGGCGGGCAAGGAAATCCTCCTCGTCGTAGAGACGGATGCAGATGCCCGGCGCCACCCGTCCGCAACGGCCGGCACGCTGATTGGCCGAGGCTTGAGAGATCTTCTCGATCGGCAGGCGCTGCACCCCGGCGCGCCAGGAATAGCGCGAGATGCGCGCCAGCCCGGTATCGATGACATAGCGAATCCCCGGCACGGTCAGCGAGGTCTCGGCGACATTTGTCGAGAGCACGATCTTCGGCCGGGACGAGGGCTTGAAGATGCGCTGTTGCTGCTCGCTGTTGAGGCGCGCATACAGCGGCAGGACTTCGGACTTGTGGAAGCGTTTTTCGATGCGTTCGGCGGCTTCTCGGATCTGCCGTTCGCCGGGCAGGAACACCAGCGTGTCCTGCGGCGATTCTCGGTAGAGTTCTTCCAGCGCCTCCATGATCGCCTCGACGCGGTCGCGATCGCCGCCGCCCTCGTCCAGCGGACGGTAGCGCAGTTCCACCGGGTAGGTTCGACCCGAAACCATGACCATCGGCGCGTCATCGAAATAGCGCGAGAAGCGCTCCGGGTCGATGGTCGCCGAAGTGACGATCAGCTTCAGCTCCGGACGCTTTTTCAGCAGCCTTTTCACATAGCCCAGCAGCAGGTCGATATTGAGGCTGCGCTCGTGGGCTTCGTCGATGATCAGGGTCTGGTATTCGTTGAGCCAGGGATCACTCTGGATTTCCGCCAGCAGGATGCCGTCGGTCATCAGCTTGATGTAACTGTCCGGGTCGGTGGTATCGGAGAACCGGACCTTGTAGCCGACCTGCTTCCCCTGCTCCGTCCCCAGTTCCTCGGCGATGCGCCGGGTCACGGCCCGCGCCGCGAGCCGGCGCGGCTGGGTGTGGCCGATCTTGCCCCGGTCCGCAAGCCCCAGGTCCAGGCAGATCTGCGGCAACTGGGTGGTCTTGCCCGACCCGGTTTCGCCGCAGACGATGACCACCTGGTGCTCGCGGATGGTATCGGCCAGTTCGTCGCGGTACTCGTAAAAGGGCAGCTCCCGGTTCAGGCGCGCCGCTGGCCGCTGCCTGCGGCGCTGCTCGACACGGGCGATGGATTGCTCCACCGCCTGCTCGAGGGATTCCAGCGCCTTGCGTTCCGGCCGTTTCCCGAGACGGCGCAGGCGACCGAGCAGGCGACGCCGGTCGGCCAGCGCGCAGTGCTCGAGAATGGCTTGTCGGAGTGTGCCGGGGTTCATAGCCTGATAAGATACCTACCGATGAGTTCTGCGCCCGAGAAATTCGATTACCGCCTGCGCGTATCGTCGCGCGCCCGCCGCGTGAGCCTGCGCATCAAGCCCTGGGTGGGGCTGGAAGTGGTGGTCCCGAAGCGCTTCCCGCAACAGCAGATCGGGCGCATTCTACAGCAACACGAGGAATGGATACGCCGGCAGTTGGCGCGCCACGCGCCGAACCTGGCCGCGCCCCCCCTTCCCGAAGAGATACGCCTGCCGGCGCTGGGGAGCCGGTGGTCGGTCGAGATCGACGCGGCTCTCGATTCCCTGCGCGAACTTCCGGGCCACCGGCTGCACATCCCCGCCGAGCGCAGGCTGGCCATCGACAGCCTGCGCGGATGGATCCGTCGTCAGGCACGGCGCCATCTGCCGGCGCGCCTGCGCGAACTGGCGCGGCAGCACGGCTTCGGTTACGAAAGGGTCAGCATCCGCTCGCAGAAGAGTCGCTGGGGCAGCTGTTCCAGCCGCGGCACCATCAGCCTCAACGACCAGTTGCTGTTCCTGAGTCCCGAGGCCGTCGATTACCTGCTGATCCACGAGCTCTGCCACACCCGCGAAATGAATCATTCACCGCGTTTCTGGGCCCTGGTGGAAGCCTGCTGCCCCGACTGGAAAGCGCTGGATGCCGAACTCTCGCCCGGTCTGGCGAAGGTGCCGGACTGGTTCCGCCACGATCTTCTGAGCCAGGGCTGACTCAACTCCCGAGCAGGTAGTCGACGGCCTCGACGATCGAATCCTCGACCCGGAAATCGCCGTCGATACGATGCTCGTCCCCGGGGCGGTATTTGCCCGTGCGCACCAGGCAGGCCTGAAGACCGGCCTTCAATGCCCCTTCGATATCGCCTTCCACATCGTCACCGATCATCATTGTCTCGCCGGCGCTGCATCCCGCATCGCGCAGCACCTGCTCGAAGAAGGTCTTTGACGGCTTGCCGACGATCACCGCCTCGACATCCGCCGCATACTCGATGGCCCGGATGAAGGGACCGGCATCGAGCAGAAAATGGCCGTCGAGGCGGAAGTAGCGGTTGCGGCCGATACCGACCAGGGGCGCGCCTTCGAGACAAAGCTCGAAAGCGCGGTTGAGATGGGCATAGGTGAAATCATCAGCGGCATCGCCGATCAGCACCGCGTTGGGATTGCTCTGGTCCAGCGCCTCGAATTCCTCGCGTATGGCCTTGTGGACCAGGCACCAGGGCCGTAATCCCCGCTCGGCGAACCAGTCGCGGGCCGCGCTTGGCGCGGTGACCAGCTGTTCGTCGTGAATCTCGAAACCAAGGCCGCGCAGGCTTTCGAGAATCTGTCGCCGGGTCATGCGAGAGGTATTGGTGACAAAGCGGATGACCAGGCCGGAGGCTTGCAGGCGGGCAACGGCCTCACGGGCGCCCGGAATGGCTTCCCGGCCGATGTAGAGCACACCGCTGAGATCGATGAAAACCGCCTTCATAACCTGAACATCGGTTCAAGCAGCAGCTTTTTCAAGGGCGCCTCTATAGATCCGGATTTTTTCGTGAGTGCAAGGAAGCACCGCGCGCATAACCGCAGTGTATATGCGAATACATGAGGATTCGGGCACGGGGCTGACGCCGCAATCACGGAAAAAAACGATTTTTAGAGGTGCCCTCAAGCCTGTCAGGGAATCCGCCACTCGAGTACCAGGGCACCGAAGGCTTCGCTGCTCTCGGCTTCGGACAGGCGGCGCACATCCACATCGTCGCCGGAACGCAATAGCGTGAAATGGAAGGCCCATTGCGGTCGCTCATAGTGGAAACCCAGGGTCGCCTGCCACACCACCGGCTCCTTCGGCACACGATATTCGCTGTCGTAGCTGTTGCCGTCGAGGAACATGACCCAGGCCAGGGCACTAACACGCAGCGTCGCCGAAACATAGATGGAACCCAGATCCGGGTGCGGCGGCGGCTGGCTGGCGCGATGACTCATGCCGAAACCCGGCGGCAGCGGGCTGTACAGGAAGCCGCCCGGCAGGTTGCGACCGAATCGCCATTCCATGCCGCCGGTGACCTGGGTGTAGAGATTGCCGATGCTGCCGTCGATGCTGAGCGCCTGATCCCAGTCCAGCCCATCCGATCCGGCCCTGCGCGTCTTTACCTTGCGCATGAAATTCAGGTTCAGGACCGGCTCGGTCTTGAGCTGGTGCTTCCAGCCTCGCGGTTGCTCGTTGCCGAGTATGCTGTGCACCAGTTTCTGCGTCTGCTCGGCCAGCGACAGCGGACCAACAATGCCGGTGGTGAACTCCACGCCGAGCATCTGGCTGTCGTCATAGGCATAGACGCCGGCCTGCAGGGTCAGCGCGCCGGCATAGGGTACATCGTCGTAGATGCGGTCGCTGCGCGAGATATCCGTCGGCGTCTGGATCACCTGCCCCAGTGCCCAGTGCGCACGCTTGCGGAGCAGGGGCGATGACAGGGATTCCAGGCGTGATGCATATTCGGGTATGAATTCGGGCACGCCCTCGATCTCGCTCCAGCGCAGGGCCGACGAGGAATGCTTCTGCAACACCCATCCGGCGGACAGCTTGTTGTCCTTCTCGAAGAAGATGTCGTTGCCGAAATTGAAACGCCACAGCGGGCTGTCCTGCAGGGTGTCGGTCGCCAGCGCCGCCCCGCTGCAGCCGAGCAGCACCACGAAGATGACCGAGCCTGCCAAACCGCGCCCGCCCATGGCGCTTGCCCTATTCGCGCGGCTCGGGCAGACGGAAGGCCGCGTGGCAGGCGATGCAGTTGCCGAGCAGGCTGTCCAGGCGCTGGCGCAATTGCTTCATGTCCTCGCCCGACTTCGCCGCGGCCGCGATCTCGTCGAACTTGCCCCGGGTGCCGAAACCGAGCTGTTTCATCGCCAGAGGAATCTTCGCCAACAACACGGCCGGGGTATCGGCCTCCGCCGCCATGCCGGCGCGCGTGGCCTCGGCGGCGATGCTGTCGCGATCGCCGGCGGTGATAGCCTGACTGACCGCCTGCACGCTGACCAGGAACTGACGCATCTCGCCAAGCACCAGGTCGCGTTCGGCCTTGTCCAGAATCACCGCAGTGCGGCCGTCCTCGGAAGGCGCAACACTGCCGGTGAAGAACTTGTACACCAGTCCCGCCAGCGCCAGCAGCAACAGCAGGATCAGGGTCCACAACAGCTTGGGGTTGTTCATAGCTTGGTCCGTTGGTTGAAAGGTCGCGTCATTATGACATCTTTCGATCCCCGGTCAGACGACAATCGTCAAGGCCGCGCCGGTATTCCGCGACTCTCTCGGTCCGTCCACCCAACTCCGCCACTTTTTCACACAGGAGATGAAAGCCGCTTTTCTGCAACACGCGGCCGGAAGCCGGGTTGCGTAGCATGTGCAGGGCTTGCAACTCTTTCAGATCCGTTTCGCGACCGGCCCATGCGACCAGCGCCCGGCAGGCCTCGGTGGCATAGCCGCGGCTCCAGTAGTCGGCGCCCAGCCAGTAACCCACCGTTCCCCGGGTTCCATTCATGCCTTCGAGACCGATGACTCCGACGAGGAGGCTGTCACTGCGCCTTCGAATGCCGAAATGCACCGCCTTCCCCGCTGTCCAGAGGGCGTCATGAGTCTCAATCCATCCCTCCGCCAGGCCTTCCGGGTAGGGATGGGGAATATGGGTCGTGACCGAGGCGATCCCGGGATGGTTGGCCAGCTCGCGAACGCGCGCGGCATCCGATGGTTCCAGGCGCCGCAGCACCAGGCGCATACTCTCGACTACCGGCCCTCCACCGGGCTTCATGGTCAGCGACGCAGCTCGCTGAAGGCAAGGCGGATACCCAGGCCGATCAACAGCGCTCCGAGACTGCGATCCATCCATACGCCCACGCGGGGGTGCCGGCGCAGACCGGAGGCCAGGGCCGCGCCGGCCCAGACGATCA
>WGBK01000400.1 GCA_015494335.1 Gammaproteobacteria bacterium
CAGGGGCATGGGTGGGCAACACTCTGAGTTCTCGTTTTGTTCTCATAGTGTAGGCACTCGCGCCCCGAGCTGCAAGCCGCCTTACGGCATGCTGAAAACCCTCTCGACATGGGCGAGCAGCCGTTGCTCGAGATCGGCCGGGTTCTTCACCAGCTCGCCGATCAGCCGGAACAGCGGGTAGTCGGCGGTATCGAACAGGCCATGCCGCTCGACCATCTGCAGGGTATGCACGCCCTCGCCGCTGATGTGGTCGGTTTCGCCACGGGCCAGCCGTCGTCCCAGTTCGTGGTGATGGGAGTCCTCGCTGGTGGCGGTGGTGATCAGGTCGCCAAGCCCGGCCAGGTGAAAGGGGCTGCGCGGCTGACCGCCCATGCGCTCGGCGATGCGGTCGAGTTCGTGCAAGGCGGCCACCGCCAGGTAGCCGCGCATGTTGTCGCCGAGACGCAGCTCGTCGGCCATGCCGAAGGCCATGGCATAGACATTCTTGAGGATCACCGACCAGCTGATGCCGGCGATGTCATCGCTGCGTTCGAGGTACAGGCGGCTGCCCCGGTAGAGCTCGCGCACGCGCTCGAAAATGCGGTCCTGCGGGGTGCCGACCTCGGCGAAGGCGGGGCGGCCGGCGCGGATCTCTTCCGAGATCATCGGTCCGTAGAGCAGTGCGTAGGCGCTGTCGGGCAGCTGTTCGGCGAAGATCTGCGCCGCGCTGCGGCCCTGTTCATCGAGTCCCTTGGCGATGCTCAGGCACAGACAGCCGGGTTGCAGCCGGGGACGGATGCGCGCGAGTACCTCGGAATGGGGGTTGACCGGCAGGCAGAACAGCACGATCTCGGCTTCGGCGGCAAGCTGTTCGAGGTCGGTATCGAGCTCGCGGGCCCAGAAGCTCAGGCGGTGGTGCGAACCCAGCAGGTATTCCATGGCATGGCCCATCTCGCCATAGCCGAGCACCAGGATATTGTTTGCGGTCATGTCGTTTCTCCGTCGGCGGACGGGAACAGTTTACTCCTGCCCCAGCGCGCTGGGGAGAAACTCTTGCAGCACTGCCTCGCGCAGCAGCCGTGGTGGCAGCAGGCCCTGGGCCAGCAGGAAGTCGTGGAAGTCGCGGGCGCGGAAGGCGGCGCCGAGACGCAGTTCGGTCTCGCTGCGCAAGGCCATCAGCTTGATGAAGCCATAGTAGTAGGAAGTGGCCTGCCCCGGCATGTTGAAGGCGTAGCGATCGACCTCTTGTTGCGCCATGGGTTCGGACAGAGCCACCTCGTTGATGAGGAAGTGCTTGACCTGCTCGCGCGTCAGCTGGCCGAGATTGAGCATTGGATCGAGGAAGGCGCGGGCGGCGCGCAGCAGCCGCATCTGCAGGGCGAAGAGCTGGCCCTCGGGCGGCAGCCAGGGTTGTACCAGCTGCTCGGCGTAGAGCGCCCAGCCCTCGACATTGGCGGAGTTGAAGGCGAACACGCCGCGGGCGATGGAGATGCCGTTCTCGAGCATGGCGGCGTACTGCAGTTCGTGGCCGGGGCGGGCCTCGTGCGCGGTCAGGGTCCAGGAGGCGGCCTCGGAGATGAAGTCGTCCATGGTCTCGCCCGAATCCGCATTGGGATTGTTCAACGGCAGGATGAACTCGGCGGACTGCCCGGTGTTGCCGATCAGCCGCGGCACCGACAGGTGGGGCGCCGGGATCTGCGCCGACTCGGCCTCGCTGGCGAGGCGGATGCGCACCGGCCGTTCGGGCAGGCTCACCAGCGCCTGCTCGCGGATGATCGCCTCGATCTGCTGCAGCCGCTTGCGATAGGTCGGCAGGATGGTCCTGGCATCCAGTTGCTGGCTCTTGAAGTGGTGAAGTACCGCGCGATAGTCCGGGTCGGGCAGCTTCCGCTGGCGCGCGATGCGCGCCGCGAGATCCTGCATCTGGTAACGGATGTCGAGATAACCGGCCTGGGCGCGTTCGATCAGCTCGTCAGGGGCCATGTCCACGCCCAGTTCGCGCAGATTTTGGGCGTAGAGTTCCGGCGGCAGGCGATGATCGCTGCGGGCGCGCGGCAGCAGCTCCTCGCCGAGCCAGCGGTCATAGTCTTCCAGTTGCTGTTCCAGGCGCCTGAAATCCTGCTGCCAGCCTTCGAGGCCGGCGCGTTCGAACAATTTGCGCATGCCTTCGACATAGCGCGGGTGATTCTCGCGATCCTGTTTCAGCTGTTCGACATAGGGGCCGATCAGCCCTTTTTCGGAGAGTCGCTCGCGGCTGCGTTCGCGGGCCAGGTCGGTGATCGGTCGATAGCCATATTCGGCGCCGATGTACTTCTTCAAACGGGTCAGAGCGGACGGGTAGCGGCGGGCATCGACACGTTCGTCGAGCAGGTTGTTGAAGCCCTGGAACAGCATCGAGGCCAGGTCGTAGTAGGGCAATTCGTGTTTCCAGGACAGATCCGCGCCTTCGATGTCCTGCCGCAGGCTGTCGATGAGCAGATCGAGATCGAGCCGCAGCGCAGGCTGCCGGGCCCGGGCGCGTTCGGACTGGAGTTGTTCGAGCAACTGACGCCGGTCCGCCTGGATGCGCTGATGACGCCTGGGCTTGAGATCGACGATATCACCGTCGAAGGATTCCAGTCCCAGCGAGGAAGCGGACTCGGGTGAGTAGCGGCCCATCAGCTCCAGCAGCCGCTGCGCCTGCTGGTTGCTGGCCTCGACCCAGTCGCTGTCGGCCTGGGCGGCGAAGCCGAGGAAAAGGGCGACGAGCAGCAGGTATCGATGGCCGGGCAGTAATTTCATGACGGGACTCCTGTATGCAAACGCAAAGGCCCGCTCGAGCGGGCCTTTGCGGTTTTGGGGATGCGGGACCGGTTACTCGGTATGCAGCCCGCTCTTGTCGTGGCGGCGCGGCAGAACCAGGTTGAGCAGGATGGCCACCACGGCGGAAAGGCCGATGCCCTTGAGACTGAATTCGCCGATGCCGAGGGTCATGCCGCCGAGTCCGAACACCAGCACCAGCGAGATGATGATCATGTTGCGGGTTTCCGACAGATCCTCGCCGGAGCGCACCAGGGTGTTCATGCCGATGGCGGCGATGGCGCCGAACATCAGTGTGATGATGCCGCCCATGACCGGCGTCGGGATGGTGCCGAGCAAGGCGCCGGTCTTGCCGGAGAAGGACAGCAGGATGGCGAAGCCGGCAGCCCAGGTCATGATCACCGGGTTGAAGGCGCGGGTGATGGCGACCGCGCCGGTGACCTCGGAGTAGGTGGTGTTGGGCGGACCGCCGAAGGCCGCTGCGGCCGAGGTGGCCAGGCCGTCGCCGAGCAGGGTGCGGTGCAGACCGGGATCCTTGAAGTAATCCTTGCCGGTAATGGAGCGGATCGCCGCGATATCGCCGATGTGTTCGATGGCCGGGGCGATGGCGATCGGCACGATGTAGAGGATCGCGTCGAGATTGAATTCCGGAGCGGTGAAATTGGGCACCGCGAACCAGGCTGCGGAAGATACGGCATCGAAATGGATCAGACCGTAGAACAGGGATACGACATAGCCGACAGTGATGCCGACGAGGATCGGGATCAGCTTGAACAGGCCCTTGCCGAGCAGGGCAGTGAAGATGGTCGCGGCCAGGGTAATCATCGACACGGTCAGTGCGACATCATGCTCGACCAGCACCGCGGCGCCGTCACCGGTCTTGCCGAGGGCCAGGTTGATGCCCACCGGAGCCAGGCTGAGTCCGATCACGATGATCACCGGACCGACCACCACCGCAGGCAGAAAGCGATCGACGATGCCGATACCGCGCCAGTAGATCAGCGCGCTGAGCACCGCATACAGCAGACCGGCGGCAAACAGCCCGGACAGGGTGGCCGGGATGCCCCAGGTCTGCACGCCATAGATGATCGGCGCAATGAAGGCGAAGGACGAGGCGAGAAAGATCGGCACCTTACGCTTGGTGATGAGCTGGAAGATCAGCGTGCCGATGCCGGCGGTGAACAGCGCCACATTCGGGTCCAGCCCGGTCAGGATCGGCACCAGTACCAGCGCGCCGAAAGCGACGAACAGCATCTGTGCGCCGACGATGGCGCTCTGCAACGGTGACATGGAAAGGGAGTCGTTACTCATGGGTGTTGCCCTCTGTTGTTATGGTTATGTGGTATTAACCCGGCCACATAATATATCGTGTTCAGCCGTACTGTGCGCGTTCGCGGCAAGGCGTCGAAACGCCGCTGCAGTACTCCTACAGCCAGTTTCGACAACGCAGTCCGCGGGCGCGCACAGTGCGGCCTGCCTTTTATAAAACAATGAGTTAGGAGCCACAGGCCTCTCCCCTCTCGGCGTTGCGCGCCTTGGCAAGGGAACGACCCTTACCGGCGGCACGCGC